>CAJWEI010000051.1 GCA_913031285.1 uncultured Alphaproteobacteria bacterium
GGGCTCCAACGCTTGAACGCAAAGCCAATTTATTGGCAAAAGTACAAGATGAAGCTGGTCACGGTCTTTATCTATACTGTGCGGCTGAGACTCTTGGAGTAAGCCGTGATGAATTGTTTGAAATGCTCCACACTGGTAAAATGAAATATTCGTCGATCTTTAATTATCCGACCCTGACTTGGGCAGATATGGGGGCGGTTGGATGGTTAGTCGACGGTGCAGCTATTATGAACCAAGTGCCCTTGCAGCGGACGTCTTTCGGTCCGTATGCACGGGCCATGGTGCGTATTTGTAAAGAAGAAAGCTTTCACCAACGCCAAGGCTACCATCTGATGATAACCATGGCGAACGGAACCGAAGACCAAAAGCGTATGGCGCAGGATGCACTCAATCGATTCTGGTATCCTGCTTTGATGATGTTTGGACCATCTGACAACGAAAGTGTTCATTCGGCTCAGTCGATGGCATGGAAGATCAAAATGAATACCAACGATGAATTGCGCCAAAAATTTGTAAATGAAACGGTACCACAGGCCGAATTCCTTGGGCTTAGAATTCCAGACGAAAATCTTAGGTGGAATAAGGAGACAAACCAATACGATTTCTCTGAACCGGATTGGAACGAATTTTTTGATGTGATTTCAGGAAATGGTCCGTGCAATACAGAGCGTCTAGAGGCCCGCAAAAAAGCTTGGAATGATGGCGCTTGGGTGCGAGAAGGAATGCTTGCACATTCTAGAAAGAAGGCTACACACAAATCGGCAGCGGAGTAGAATAATGAGCGAGAAAAATGAATGGCCTCTGTGGGAGGTTTTTATTCGTGGCCATCATGGGATGAGCCATCGCCACGTTGGATCACTTCACGCCTCGGACGCCGAACACGCTATCCGTAATGCGCGTGATGTATACACGCGCCGCAATGAGGGTGTGAGTATCTGGGTCGTTGAGGCGACTAATGTTTCGGCGTCCAGCCCATCGGAAAAGGGCCCCATGTTTGATCCTTCCAGAGATAAAGTTTACCGGCACCCCACCTTTTATGACTTGCCCGACGAAGCTGGAAAAATGTAGTGCTCGACACTGTAAATCCCCTTTTTGAATTCCTACTCCGTCAGGGAGACAATACACTGATTTTGGGACACCGCACGTCAGAATGGTGCGGTGTTGGACCGGCATTAGAAGAAGATATTGCGCTGGCCAATACAGCACTTGATCTGATTGGCCAAACACAATTATGGCTTGACTATGCAGCAGAAGTTGAGGGCAAAGGTCGCAGTACAAATGATCTTGCTTTTTTGCGTGATGCTTATGCTTTTCGCAATATTCTGATGCTCGAAGTACCAAATGAAGATTTTGGACGTACTCTAATGCGGCAATTCCTTTTTGATGCCTTTCAGGTCCCTTGGTTGACTTTGCTCCAAGACTCTACGGACCAACGCGTGTCTGATATCGCCGTAAAATCTCTAAAAGAAGCCCTGTATCATCTTGAACGGTCAAGAGGCACAGTCATATCTCTGGGCGATGGTACCGAGGAAAGCAATAGGCGGATGCAGCAGGCACTTTCGTTTCTTTGGCCATATTCGGGTGAGGTTTTTTGTGACGATGAAATAGATTATGCTATGGCTAAGGTCAAAGTAGCGCCTTTGCCTTCAGAGATTCGAAGCATATGGTTGGAGACTGTTGAGGGTGCGTTTAATCTCGCATATCTTATAAAACCTGAAGGTGACTTTGCACATTCTGGTGGTCGCGCTGGAGTGCGTCATACTGAACATCTAGGTCATATGTTGGCAACAATGCAGGTTTTACAGCGCTCTTATCCGGGGGCAAAATGGTAGTATACTGTGATACAAATACAAAGCAAATTTGGGACTGGCTTGATACTATTCCAGATCCGGAAATCCCTGTTATTTCCATCGTTGATCTTGGCGTGGTGCGAGATGTGGATATTGAGCGTGGCGCTGTAAAAGTAACCATCACTCCAACATATTCTGGTTGCCCTGCTATGGGTGTTATTGCGATGGATATCGATACAGAGCTTGCTAAACATGGCATAAAAAACCTTGAACTCAAGACACAGATTTCCCCGGCTTGGACAACCGATTGGCTGAGCGAAAAGGGCCGTTCAAGGCTTGAACGATATGGGATAGCCCCACCGCAAGCTGCAGGTGGACCATCGCGTTGTCCGAGGTGCCGCTCAGAGAAAGTTGAAAAAATAAGTCAGTTTGGGTCTACCGCTTGTAAAGCGCAGTGGCGTTGTAAGGAGTGTTTAGAACCATTTGATTACTTCAAGTGTATTTAAGGTCTGTTTTATGGCGCAATTTCACCAACTTAAAGTTACCGATCTACAAAAAACAATTCGAGATGCAGTGGTCATTACGCTTGAGCCACAAATCGAGGGTGATTTTGATTTTGTACAGGGTCAGTATCTTACCTTTCGGCGTGATTTTGAGGGTCAAGAATTACGCAGGTCTTATTCAATCTGCTCCGGCAGAGATGAGGGTCGTCTACAGGTTGGCATCAAGCGCGTTGACGGTGGGGTATTTTCAACTTGGGCTAATTCTGAGCTTAAAGTGGGTGATCATCTAGAGGCGATGACGCCAATGGGAAATTTTCATGCTTTCTCTTCGGTCTCCGATCCCCATTATCTTGCCTTTGCTGGAGGCTCGGGCATTACTCCGATCCTATCCATTCTCAAAACAGGATTAGCAAATGAATTAAGTTGTCGGTTTACTTTGGTGTGTGCCAATCGAAATCCCAATACGATTATGTTTCGCGAAGAATTGGAAGATCTCAAGAATCTGTATATGGGTCGCTTGAATATTATTCATATTCTGGAAGACGAAAGCCAAGACATCGATCTGTTTCTTGGACGTGTGGATTCAAAGAAGTGCGAATTGCTATTTGAACATTGGGTAGATATTAACTCTGTCACTATGGCTTATATCTGTGGACCAGAACCGATGATGCTGGTCGTAGCTGAGGCCATAAAAAGTAAAGGTCTTTCTGGAGGTCAAATTAGGTTTGAGCTTTTTAAAAGTGGCCAGCCGGGGCGTGCTAAGGCTCCTGCGTTATTTGCAAAGGATTCTTATAAAGGCATCTCGTGTCGGGTTACATTAAATGGTGAGACACGAAATGTTGCTGTTCCGCAGAAAACTAGTCTTTTACAAGCAGCATTGCAAAACAATATAGATGCTCCTTTCGCATGCTGTGCTGGTGTATGCTCAACTTGTAAAGCCAAAGTGCTCGAGGGTGAAGTCGAAATGATAGCCAATCACGCCTTAGAGGATTACGAAGTTGACGCTGGCTTTGTCTTGACCTGTCAAAGCTATGCGGCGTCGGACAAAGTCGTTTGGGATTACGATCAGGCGGGTCATTAATCAGCTTTGTACCCTTTGACACCGACAAGTGTAAGTGATGCGACCGTCTCAGAATAACCTACCCGCGCAGAGCGGTTTGCCTTTGGGTTCCATTTGTAAAACCAGTTCAGCATGCCAAACACTGACATAGTAACATTTTTAATCTGCTTGGCATCTCTGGCTATCTGGGGCGGTGCAATCTCGGCAAGGACACGCAAGACAAGCTCTACCATGTCGCGCTGATAGCCGTTCAATATTTCCTGTTGGACCTTTGGCAGTAAAGCTAAACCTTCGGTTTGGATCTGATGTTCGTTATCCATCCCTTCATAGGCGAGTAATATTTCACGGGTAATAAGATAAAGTTTATCTTCACAGGATAATGCCCCAAAGCTTAAGCCACAGATCTGGTCGCGCAACGCAGATAGATAATTGCTTAATATGTCAAAAATCAACGCATCTTTGCTCGAGAAGTAATGATATATATTAGCCTTTGAGATGCCGCAATTCCTGGCGACTTCACTCATGGAAGCACGAGCAATTCCCTCACGTGCAAAAACTTCAGCTGCCATCGCCAAAATATGCAGACGTTTTTCGCCATGATCTTTTGAAATTGTGCGAGCCAACTGTTTACTCCCTTGGCCGCAAATCAACAACTCGGCGCGCCTTGCCCTGTGAACGTTCCACACTTCCGGGATCTCCAACGTGGATGCTTACTGAGATTCCGATGGTTTCTTTTATCTTAATAGCTAGGTCTCGCCTTGAGGCCTCTTTGTCTTCTACTGAAGAACTGTCTGGAAGAGTTTCTACCAGAACGTTCATCTGATCCATTGGACCATCTTTGGATAGCTCAATCTGGAAATACGGAGCCAGAGAAGAAACGGCTAAAACCTGCTCTTCTATTTGGGTTGGAAAGACGTTGACACCTCTTAGGATGATCATGTCATCTGATCTTCCCGTCACTTTTTCCATGCGGCGCATAGAGCGCGCAGTGCCTTGCAGTAGGCGTGTGAGATCGCGAGATCTATATCTGATCATTGGTAGCCCCTCTTTGGTTATCGTTGTGAAAACCAATTCGCCCATTTCTCCGTCAGACAAAACTTTATCGGTCTGCGGATCAATCACTTCGGGATAAAAATGATCTTCCCAGATATGTAGGCCATCTTTTGTCTCGACACATTCGTTTGCCACGCCTGGGCCAAGAATTTCGGAAAGCCCGTAAATATCCACCGCATGCATATCAAATGCATCCTCAACCTCTTTGCGCATTGAATTCGTCCAAGGTTCGGCACCAAATATGCCAACATCAAGCGAAGTCTCTCTAGGATCAATCTCGGCTTCTCTGAACTGCTCTAAGATATTGAGCATATACGAAGGTGTAACCATGATTGTAGAGGGTTTGAAATTGTCGATCAGTGTTACTTGTCTTTGGGTCATACCCCCTGATACAGGCACTACAGTGCATCCCAGCTTCTCTGCGCCATAGTGGGCACCCAAGCCACCGGTGAAAAGACCATATCCATAGGCTATGTGAACAATATCACTGGGTTTGGTCCCGCTTGCCCGCATCGAGCGGGCAACCATATTAGCCCACATATCTATATCGTTTTTGGTATAGCCGACCACTGTGGGTTTTCCGGTCGTACCAGAGGATGCATGGATCCGGATAATTTGTTCACGTGGCACAGCGAATAGGCCGAAAGGATAATTAGCCCGCAAATCGTCTTTGTAAGTGAAGGGAAATTTGGCTAGGTCTGAAAGTGATTTTAAATCATTTGGATGAACACCTTTTGTATCAAATCGTTGCCGATACATTGGCACATTTTCATAGGCATGGCGAACAGACCATTGCAGTCTCGTCAACTGCAGCGCGCGGATTTCGTCAACCGAGGCAATTTCAATCGGATCGAGTGTTTTTCTGTCAGGGGTTAAAT
Source organism: uncultured Alphaproteobacteria bacterium (assembly GCA_913031285.1). GTDB lineage: Bacteria > Pseudomonadota > Alphaproteobacteria > Rhodobacterales > Rhodobacteraceae > LFER01. Next base: position 5,285 of record CAJWEI010000051.1, read on the forward strand.
CTTTCATTAAATTCTCCGCAATTTACTCTTCGAAAAGGTGACCGCGAATACTCCGAGAGGAGCCTCGAAACTCTGCAATGATTGAGCCTTCCTGATTACTTACGGTCACGTCATAAATACCACTTTTCCCAACGAGACTAACTTCTCTTGCTGTCGCTGTTAGCGTATCTCCTAGATTGGCAGGAGTGATGTATGTGATCGAATTATGCTGGGCGACGGTTGCTTGATTTCTGCTGTTGCAGGCGAAAGCAAAAGCGCTGTCAGCAAGCGTAAAGGTGACACCCCCGTGGCACATACCGTGACCGTTGGTGTGATGCTTTTCCACGACGAGCGACAATGTGGCTGATCCTTCATCCACATCTATGATCTGCATACCAAACCATTGGCTGGAATGATCATTTTCCCACATAGCTTCGCATGATTTTTTTGCGCGTTCTCGAGGTATCATCTCAGATCACTTGTTGACAATTTACAGTGCATTTCAGGCCCGTCGTGGCGTGTTCAGCCATATTTCTATCCTTGATTTTCAAAATGGCACAATTTATAGATATTTTACATAAACCGACCAATTGGTCAATGTTTGGTCGGGCATTAAAACGTCTTCAACGTATGCCAGAAATGTCTAAAGTTCAGTGCCGAAGGGAATACCTGAGTGACCAGTAGCAGGTAGTTTGGCCCGTAATTATCGAAAAGGAAGCGATCATGACCGTTCAAGATATTTGCAGTTTTTCGGCTGGAAAATGGGTTGGATGCGATGATGAAGCGCGCCAGATATTTTCAGCTATCACTGGTGACTTGATTGCTCGCGCTGGGAACAGCTCTCTAGATATTGAAGCTATGCTTGATTTTGCGCGCACGGTCGGCGGGCCAGCACTCAGGACACTGACGTTTCATGATCGTGCAAGATTGATCAAATCGCTTGCTTTGGTTTTGGCAGAGAAAAAACAAATGCTGTATGATATCTCCTTCTCTACTGGAGCAACACAAAAAGACCATGTAATTGATATTGATGGTGGGATAGGAACGCTATTTTCTTTCGCCTCTATTGGGCGACGCGAAATGCCGGACGATCAAATCTATCTGGACGGCCCAGTTGAACCTCTCTCGCGAAACGGGACATTTCTTGGCCAGCATATCTGTACATCACTACAAGGTGTTGCAGTTCACATTAATGCCTATAATTTCCCAGTCTGGGGCATGTTGGAAAAACTTGCGCCAGCGCTGCTTGCTGGTCTACCTGCAATTGTTAAACCTGCCACAGCCACTTGTTATGTGACTGAGCTATGCGTTCGCATCATAATAGAAAGTGGGATTTTACCCAAAGGCGCTTTGCAACTGGTTTGCGGCGGTATTGGCGATACGCTCTCTCGGCTGACATCTCAGGATGTTGTAAGTTTTACTGGGTCATCAAACACAGCTATTCACCTTAGATCGCAGCCTCAACTCATTAAAAATTCAATTCGCTTTATAGCTGAACAAGATAGCCTTAATGCTTCTATTCTTGGGCCAGATGTTGCACTCGGCAGTCCAGAGTTCGATTTATTTGCCAAAGAAGTTAAGAGTGAGATGATCACAAAAGCTGGACAAAAATGTACTGCTATTCGCAGAATTTTCGTATCTCAAGCGCATCTGAACCAAATGGTAGAAACACTCAAAACAAAGCTGGCAAATACATCTGTCGGAGATCCTCGCCTGAGCGAAACAGATATGGGTGCGCTTGTTTCAAAGGTGCAAAAGCGCGATGTTTTAGAAAAGGCATCGCTGATTGGACGGCATGCAGAGTGTGTCTTTGGTGATCCTGATAACTTTGATGTTATTGGAGCCGAGGTGGAGAATGGGGCGTTTGTGCCCCCTATGCTTTTTTATTGCCCCGATCCGGACACTGCAATCAATGTACATGACACGGAAGTATTTGGCCCAGTCTCAACAATCATGGCGTATCGCGACATTGATCATGCGATTGAATTGGCTAATCGTGGGAAGGGCAGTCTAGTTGCCTCAGTGATCACGAATGCTCCGGATGTTGCACGCCAAGCCGTACTTGGTGCGGGAGCATATCACGGTAGGCTTTATTTCAATAACCGTATGTCGATGAAAGAAAGTACTGGCCATGGCTCTCCTATGCCTCAAATGCTGCATGGTGGCCCCGGTCGCGCGGGGGGGGGAGAGGAATTGGGCGGCATTCGTGGTGTGTTGCACAATATGCAGCGAACTGCTGTTCAAGGCAGCCCCGATATCCTAACTCAAATAAGCAAAAAATGGGTGCCAGGGGCAAAGCAGACATTTGAGACAGATCATCCGTTTACTCGCACGTTTGGCACGCTTGTCGTCGGTGAGACATTCAATACTAAGTCGCGTACGATTTCGATAGAAGACATTGAACATTTCGCGTATTTCACAGGCGATACGTTTTACGCGCATATGGACGAAGCTGCGGCAAAGCGAAATCCGTTTTTCCCGGGTCGAGTTGCGCACGGTTACCTTCTTTTGAGTTTTGCAGCTGGCCTGTTTGTCCAACCCGACGAAGGCCCCGTCTTGGCAAACACAGGGCTGGACAATCTACGCTTTATGAAGCCGATTCAGGCCGGGGATAGTATTAAAGTTTGCTTGACTGTGAAACATAAAAAGCCGCGTAACGAGAATTATGGCGAAGTTCGCTGGCATGTTAATCTTTACAACCAGGACGATGCACTTGTCGCAGAATACGAACTCTTGACCATGAATGCATATGAGCGTCTCGCATCTATCTGACTTTATTGCATAACTATCCTAGTCAAAGGACTAGAATGAATGTCGAGTGTTATGATAAAATCTTGTAGCACCTACCAACTTAACTTTGGATCTCCTGACTGTGAACACTGTTAGAACTCTCATAGAGGATCTTGCGAGTATTGAGACGCTCAAGACTTGGTCTCTTATCGTAACTATGTTTGGTGATTTGGATGAGGACGACCTGCAGTCGTTGTCAGGCAAAGAGATAGGTTCACTTTTGGGTCATATTGGGATTAAGCCAGAGGCGGTCCGGGTGGCTCTGCACAGGTTAAAAAAGGACGGTTGGATTTATGCGACAAAGTCTGGTCGTGAGGTGGAATATAGTTTGTCGCAAAATGGATTACTGGAAACAGCAGCAGTCTATGACGATGTTTATCGCAGGACAGTGAAATATACGAACGGCTGGAAGCTGTTGCTAGACGGTAAAGATCAGGTAAATGAGTCTAACAGATCGCAGGTTGGAATTCAGTTATTCAAAAACATCGTTTTGACACCTCAATCACTCATTAGGGATGATAGGGGGAAGATGGATATAGATTTTGATCGAAGCAATGTTCCATCATGGTTTGTAGATCGTATCATCCCTTCCCATATAATTGATATTGCCGACCAACTTAACACTTTAGCATTTTATTTTGATGCTGAGTTTAAATCTGAAGGCTCTTTGGATAATGCCGCCGTAAGGCTCTTATTTCTCCACCATTGGCGTAAGATGGCCCTCAGAGAGAACACTTGGGCGCACATCTGGTTGTTTGAAACTGGCCCAATTGCGCAATGTCACGCGCAAATTACAGGAATTCTTCAGAGACTTCCTAAACTGAGATCTACACAGTTCAAATGACGTTTGACAAAATTTGCAGGCAAATGTCTTAAAGCACATTAACCGAAGTTTATTGCAATAAGAGCTCATCTTCCGCTCTCTGAGCTTAAAAGTTGATCTACATCGATTTTTTTGTGCTACCAGCATGTGATAGATGTTTAATAACGACGTAGTGCTATGTGGGGCAAGTACTTCTGTTGTGATCGAAGTTTCAAACATTTATTTCTGTATAGATAAACGATTGGCGGTAGTACTTTGAATATGCGTTCGTAAAAGCATATCATGAAGATTTAAACATCTTCTATCGATAGCTTTTTCAGCTTCATGCATGCATTAATGTATTGTTTATAATATAATTTAATGAAATATCTGATTTCCGTAGGGTAATTTCCGCATTCGCATATGATCGTGTTACATTCCTATAAAATGATATGGGATCTGTTATTTTTCCCTTCAATTCAAATGGAGCTAACCCGTGGGAAATGACCCTCCCGACCGGTCTTTTTTAATTGCTCATATATCAGCCGCGACGGCATGCTTGATTGCTGGATTTTCGGTCATCCTTACAAGTCTCGCCATGGATACGATACAACCAGCACAGGCAACATTTGTTAGGTATTTTTTTGCCTTCGTTTGCGTTGCGCCATTTTGCGTAGTTTATCGTGTAAAAATATTTAAAATACCTCGCCGTGATTTCTTAGTAATCTCAGCTTTAGGTATTCTGTTTTATTTTATGTTTCCATTGACGTTTAACAAGGGATTGCAATTGACAACGGCCTCCCGTGGAGCTCTGATTATGTCGTTAATGCCAACATTGGCATTGCTTTTTGGTGCCGTTTTCAAAGTTGAAAAACTAAATGTTTACAAAGTGCTCGGATGTCTTATGTCTATTGCAGGCGTTGCAATCGGTGTGTTGAGTGGACTTGCTACAACGGTCTCTTCTAGAAGCGTTTTTATAGGTGATATGTTCATGCTGGGGGCTATTTTTCAGGGTGCTTTATTTTCTGTATTTTCAAGGCGCTACTTTCAAAAATATGGTGCATGGCTAGTGACGGTTGTATCAATAGCAATCGGGTTCTTTTTTCCCAGTCTTTGTTTTGTAGGGATATATGGAATTAATTCTGTTTCAACTTTAAGCGGTTCAGAGTTTATCTACTTGTTGATCTTAGGAACAATTGGCGTACCGGTTCAGTTTGGGTTATTTGCCTGGAGCCTCTCGCGCTTGGGACCGTCACGCGCAACAATGTACATTGCCTTGACGCCGTTATCGGCAACATTTCTAGCAGTGGCTATTCTTAATGAGACTATTACGGCTATGTTTGTCGTTGGATTGCTTGTCGTGATATCCGCAATCTTCTTGGCAAATCGTAAAGATGAATAAGAATGGGCAAAGATTTTAGCGCATTACCCAATATTTTAGATATTCTTGAGCTATTTATTTGTTGGTCAGATTAGATCTTATGATTCAGGCTTTCTTGTTTTTGCCAGATAGGTATTATCATTTCTTGATTTCAAACGAGCTCTCACTAAAACGGGCGATGTATAAGTTTATAGTCCATAGAAATCGATAAGGGCGCCTATCTCATATCAACTGCCTACTTTTGGCGATAAATTAGGCCGCTCTACCAAAATCTAGTCAGTAGAAGGTAATTATTCTCAAAGTAAGTTTATCGTTTCAAATGATCGTAGGATAACATGTGATCTATTAGGCCGATGATTTTCTTCTTAATTCTCGAGCAAAAAATGTAACAATTGTTCATACTTGAAGTGTGCTTCACTTAGTCTCTTCGGATAACTTTATAGGACCTGAAAGTTTGGGATACTTTCCACTATATGGTCTGTAAAATTTGCGGACAATATCCATATCGGCCTTTATGTTGCCTGTCAATTTGATGGGAGTGCCAAAACCACCTTGTTTGTTTCCATAGTCAAGAAAAGTAGGTAAAACCGGAACGTCCGCACCAAGTGCTATATGGTAAAATCCCGATTTCCAGTTCTCTGTGTGGCTTCTTGTACCTTCGGCTGGCACCACAAGCATTAATTGTTCGCTTCGTCCAAATAACTCAATCATTTGGTTCACTAAGTTGTTAGTTCTGCTTCTAACTATTGGTATTCCGCCCAATTTTCTTAGAATATAACCAAGTGGCCCTACGAATATACTATCTTTTCCCATCCATTTTATTTTTAGGTTAAACGCATTCTTGAACAGGATCATCATTGGAAAATCCCAATTTGACGTATGCGGTGCCGCTATAAGAACACATCGTTCATGGGGTGGGTTGGTGGCATCTATTTTCCATCCTGCAAGATTCAAAATCTTGCGCGCCATCCACTTTTTCATATCGTATTCTCCAGCTTAAATTTATTATTCTTCGCTTGGCATTCTTAGACGAGATCGTGAAATTAGAGTGAACGGCAATATTTACCAAATGACCGTTGATGCAAGCGACTCAGAAAGTCAAATGAATGTAGGGAGATAATGTAACTTTGAGTTAGATTATGGATTCATTTTTCAAAAAAATCACCAAAAATACTTTTCGTTAGATTATCTATTGGCTTTGTTTCATTATGCGTCATGTCCAGCTATAATTAAAACTAACGCTGATCCTTTCTTCATCTGTCAAATTAAGAGGCACTTCGTGGCGTAGCCAGCTTTCCCAAAGCAGAACCTCACCCTCTTTCGGCGTTAGATAGATAAAACTGCGTAATTCGGCTGGAGCATCTGCCTTTCTAATGGGCGCGGCCATCATCATCGCCAGTCTTGGGTCTTCAAATTTTATCGCACTGGTACCTTCTGGCATTGTTACATATGTGGTACCACTAATCACGCTGTGTGGATGTAAATGTGAAGGATGTATGCCGCCTGAGGGCAGGATGTTTATCCATAACGAATCCAACTTGATCCTTTTGTCGCCTAGATCGAATTGTAGGTCTTTGATAAAAGCTGCAATATGGTGGTCTAATACTTTTACTAAATCTTCAAACGTAGGAAACCGCCAAGCTAAATCTTCTAAAGACGCATAGCTAGTATACCCTGCATAACCATTCTCTTCGCACCACTTTTGGCCCGCTTCATCGTCTTTCGCAATAGATTTGCAAGCTATTTTAAGCTCTAATGGGGTGGGAGGGACCCCAATCTCATTCAGGTTCGCACGATAAATGCGTGTTGCAAAAAATGATCCAATCTGTGACATACAACCCTCATAGCGCAGCGGTGACTATATAGCGAGAGGGTCTTTACTCGTCCATTTTTTTTTCTTCTCTTACAAGATTTATAAGGTTCCACCTTATGACTAGAGCAGAGGTTGCAAGCAGCAGAATTGCACCGCTTTCATATAGTAAGTCGATGGTATTAATTCCTTTGCCTTGGAGAATTATAAGACGGCAGAGCGCTGTAATAGCTATGAAGATCGGGACTGTAATTGGTATTTTTCTATATTTGTAGAACGCGGCTACCATGCCAAGAACCTCTGCATAGATGAACATAAGCAGTAGGTCTGTCAACGTCACTGCACGCGAACTAACCACAGTTATCATTTCCACAACCACAGCATAAACAGTTAGAAATGCTATGACTACCAAAAGGCCTTTCTCGACAAATGTGATTATCGCATACCAGTCCAGGTTAAGTGGGTGCTTTTTTTCAGAGTTCATAAGAATTCCTAAATTATATTTTTAATGTAGTGTAAATTTGCCGCAGATCAATGAAACAGATGCTAAAACTGTACCTCATAGGTACATTTCTATTCATAGGCCGCTATCTTTTTAAAGTATGTATTATTAAAGTTTATGGCGCACTATCCTTTATGGGGCCAGCCAGCCTGCTTTCCAATAAATCGCCAGTCTCAGAAAGGATCGGATGGGCGACTTTGGAGAAAGATGTATTAATCTGTTTCAGGGCCCGAAGAGTTTCTTGGTGGATGTTACTTGTTGCAATACTTTCTACCAGCCCATCACGCAAACGGCTGAGGTGTTTTTTGTGTAACTCTTGTTCCAAAACACGAACGTCATCTTTTTCAGCAATGAGTTCTCTTGCCTCGCTCGGGTTTTGTGTCATCATCACATGCAGCGCTAGTTGTAAGTTTGCTAAGATACGGTCATGAAAATCGGAGATTTCTTTCTGCCCTGCATCTGAAAACCTGATATCATCGGTATCAAGGCGCTTAGCAAGGCCGACCATATTACGCGCAATTGTGTCTGAAGCTGCATCTAGATCCACGGTAACGGCTGATAGTTCAATAGATTTTTGACGTACATCGTCTTCCAGTTCGTTTCTATTTAGCTTTGCCAGATAAAGTTTTATTTGAAAATCAATTTTGCGAACTTGCAGATCATTAGTGATTATGTTTTTTGCAGTTTTGTCATCCCATCGTTTGTAGATCTTATCTACTAAACGCAACATGCCCTCTATCTTTTCCCCAATATGCATCAGCTCGCGAGTAGCACAGATCAATGCACGATCTGGTGTCTTCAACGCTGTAGGATCCAAAGTACTTACTCTCTCTAGGGCTGTATCTGGGTCTGATTTGGATTTAATTAAAAATTGAGCTACGCTAGCCGTCGAAGTGATGATTGGTAGAGCAAGTAGGGTTAGAATGATATTAAATAAAAGATGCAGATTGATGACTTGTGCCTCTTCTGTGCCGCCAATCCATGTCAAAGATATGTCGAAGTATGTGAGCATCAACAATGTGAGGCATGCGGCACCTCCTCGCAGAATAACATTAGATAATATTACGTGTCGCGCTTGGATCGGGGCTGATAAGGTAAGTACATATGCAATCATGGCACCGCCCAGATTAGCTCCTAAGACCATAGCAATGGAGGCTGATTGTGGCATCAATCCTTGAGATAATAAAGTTATAAATAGTAAAATTGCACCGACGCTGGAGTGAACGAGTAAAGAAAAGCCAGCGCCTATTATAAATGCTAGAAGCATATCTTGGCCCAGAAATGCCATCATTGCTAAAGTCGCTGGATCGTCCATCAAAGGCGTGGTAGCTGTTCGGATCATATCCAATGAGACAAAGATTAGAGCAATCCCAATTAGAATTCGCCCCAAATGCCGGACTCTGCGTTTATGGCTACGCAAGAATAAAACTATACCTAAAAGCAATAGCAGAGGCACGAGAAAATTTTGTCGGACGACTAGAATTTTTATAACAAGTGCAGAGCCTATATCAGCTCCTAGTAATATTGCGATGCCAACGACTGTTGTAATGCTTCCGGCTGATACAAATCCAGACGCCATTATTGCAACTGCAGTAGAGCTTTGTAAAAGGACAGCTGAAGCTGTTCCAGTCGCCATTGCTAATAAGCGATTATTGCTCGATCTACGTAGCAAAAGTCGTAAGTAATTAGAGAATGCACGCTCCACACCAGTTCGGACCAATCGAACAGACCATATAAGAAGTGCTGCAGCGCCAGCTATATGCAAAAAGAATAAAATAATTAGGGGTTCATTCAAACGATTTAGCCTTCAATCATTATGATAATTTCGTGTAATTCTTTTTGGATTGTTCCAATTAAAAAGGAAATAGTGCTTCTCCACGCATCGCTTCAATTTGAATTGATTTAAATCCTTCTGACCAATCATGCAAAATCAGTCCTCCTTCTTGTTTTAAAACTTCAACTGGTGCGTCGTTGTGAATATTGTAAACGAAGCTGCTGCACGTCGACGGTGCAGAAATTACTGTGTGTCCGCGTAATCGAGTGATTATGTTCGTATGAATGTGACCGCATACGACGATTAATTCGCCACAATATGAACTAAGGATATCACCCAAAGACTCGCGGCCTGTGTGAAGGCCAATTGCGTCCATAAATTCAATGCCAGACTTAAATGGTGGGTGATGTAACATCAACAATGTGGGGGCATTTCCCAATTTTTCTAAGGTGGACTCTAAAAATTTCAATGTATCTCCGTCCAATTCACCTCCACCTTGTCCTTCAATTAGCGTATCAAGGCCAATTATGTGAATTTCTCCTACTTTTTTATGCCAGTTTAATTTACCTGCCTTTGGAAGATAGCCTGCTGATAAAAATTCTGATCGAAAAATTGATCTAACATCATGGTTGCCGGGGACTAGGAAAATAGGCAATTCTAATGAACTTAAAATTGATTTAAATCTTTGGTAACTTTCAGCAGTGCCATCATCACTTATATCACCACTAACAATAATTGCGTCGATTGAACCAACTTCCAGTTTGATTTTTGAGATGCGTCCGACCAAATTTTTTAATGACGCTGCCGTCTCCAAGGTTTTAGAAACAAGACACCCTTCTTTGACTAAATGAGTATCTGAGATTTGAATAATTTTGGTCATTTTACATCTCCGTATTTAACTAGCTTGCAACAAGAAAGAAAGTATATTCCAGCTTTGTCGTATCTGAGCAGAGGTGGCCATGCGGAGCTACACAAGGCTTTCTTGTAAACTTTAATTCCATTCTACTTGCCTACATTGATCACCTCTATTTAACATTTCCACATTTTTTACACGACTAATAAAACGCTATACTTCATAATCGTGGCCTTCAGTCAGTATCAATCTATCTTGTATTTTCTCAAGAAGTTGAATATATTTTTCGCCTGGAATACGATCCAAGATGATGGTGTCGACATCCATGATATTTTCGCCCACGGCAGGCGCGAGCCGACCAAATTTAGAGTTATCTAGAACCAGAAAAGATTTTAGCGAATTTGCCCTTATCTGTTCACGAGCGCGTACCTCTGCGGCATGAAATTCCAGTAAGGAACCATCTTCGGCCACACCTGCAACGCTAAAAATACTAAATTCAGCTCTGTAGCGACTAAAAAACTCGAGTACCTCATCGCCGAGAATGTCACGATCTGGAAGCCTTAACTCTCCCCCAGGTAAAATAATTCTGTTGGTTAATTCATCACTTAGGGCCATTGCCGCACTTAAATTATTAGTAATAACAGTCAAACTTTTTCGGTACCGTAAGGCTCGTGCAACACTCAGCGGTGTAGATCCAATAGAGATAAAAATTGTTGATCCATCTGGAATCAATTCTGCTGTGGCGGCACCAATATCGCGCTTTTCCGCCAAATTTGTTGAAGCGCGCTGATCAAAGGGCGTATTTGAATGTCTTTGCGTCAGCTCTACTCGGCCATGTCTGCGGTTTAAAAGGCCACCTTCGCAAAGTTTATCAATATCACGACGAATAGTTTGGGTCGAAACATCCAAGATTTCTGCCAAAGCGCCGATGGAAACAGCGCCATGTTCAAGTAAGAATTTTTCAATATGTTTGCGTCTTTTATTTTTCTTTTGTGACATCTGTCTGTTCTATTATTTACGGGCCATTTCTTCCAAAAATCTAACAGTTTCTGGAAGTCGATGCATATTTTGTCGGATTTCTATAATTAAATGTGGGTTTGACGAACTTTTACGCAATTCATCCATAACAGCTTGCCAAGAGATGATTCCTTCTCCGGGGTGCCAATGACGATCAGCATAGCCATCTACATCTTGAAGATGAACATGAGCTAACCTATCCTCTGCCGCCGATATAAAATCTACCACTGCAGGAGCTCGATAATTGCAGTGTACTAGCTGGGCATGACCAGTATCTACTGAAAGTTTAAGATTTGCATGATCTATATCTCGTATAGCCTCCATTCTCATATTTGGGTCAGTATCATCACAGTTTTCTAAAACTAGTGTGCAGCCTATTTCGGAGGCACGCTGCAGAGGAGCATACAAAATATCGCCCATGCACTTTATGGTATTTGGCTGTACAATTGGATATTGTAATCGATTCAATTTCATCCAGTCTGAAAACGGACTGTGTATAACAAGATACTGCGCATTAATTTGTTCGCAAATTTCTAGAACTTTTAATAAGCGATCCGAAATTATATTTTGGAATACTTTTTCTGGGTTTCCCAGATCAAGTCCAAAGAATGGTCCGTGGAGTCCACGAATTCCATTGTGAGATTTTAATTTTTTTTGGTATGCTTTCAAGATGCTAGAGACATCATCGGTTAGTATGTTTGGGTGCGTGAAATCTTGAATTTCTAGTGGACGGTTTTCATTGCAAAGCCATTCTATTACGAGGTTCATATTATTAATTGTGATTGCGGCGCCAATTTTAGAAATCATTTTAATACCTCTACTTGATGCCTGCGCGGATAAAGCTTTGCACGAATTGCCGCTGGAAAAGCAGAAAGGCTATCAGCAAAGGTCCTGACGTCATCAATGTCGCAGCATTAATGACCGACCACTGTATTCCGGAATCTGTTACGGCGAAGATAGAAAGCCCCACTGTTAATGGTCGGGTTTCAACTGAATTTGTTACGATAAGTGGCCAAATAAAATTATTCCAATGGTGGCTGACTGATACGAGCCCGTAAGCTAGGTAGGTTGGCTTGGCCAGAGGGATATAAACGCGCCAAAGGACGCCAAGGAATGAACATCCCTCTATTCTGGCCGCTTCATCCAATTCTTTAGGGACAGTCATAAAGGTTTGGCGCAACAAAAATATACCAAAACCTGAAGCAATATAAGGTAAACCAATAGCGGCTATTGTATCGATTAATCCAAGAGAGCGCATGGTTTGGTAGTTTTGTACGATTAAGATATCTGGCATTACCAAAAGTTGTAAAAGCACTAATGTAAATAAAATATTCCGGCCAGGGAACGTGAAGCGGGCGAATGCATATGCTGCAAGTGTACATAAAAAGAATTGCGCTGCTACAATGCCCGTGACTAAAATTACGGTATTTAAAAAATACCGCGCAAATGGCGCTTCATTCCAAGCCTGTATAAAATTTTCCAGTGTGAGAGGCGCAAATAGGTCAAAACGTGTTTCAAATTCACTCGGATGGAATGCGGTCCACATCGCATATACAAGTGGTGATAACCAAAGGATAGCTAAACACCAAGCAGCAAACGTATTTAAAGAATGATCAAAATTAAATGATCCAGCCTTAATGAATGGTTGTGAAAATTTTAAGGTTTTTGAACTCATTTGTAGTGCACTTTTTTATCAAGAAAAAAGAATTGCCCAATTGCAACAGTCGTTAATATCGCCAACATGACCACTGTTAGGGTCGCTGCATAGGCGGTATCCCAATAATCGAAAGCTACCTCATAGATATAAAACAATAAAAGGCTCGAGGAATTATTTGGACCACCCTCTGTCATAACCAAAATATGGTCAACTAATCTAAACGAGTTTATAATTGCATTGATTGAAACGAATAATGTCGTTGGCATGAGAAGAGGAAATATAACTCGACGGAAATAGTAAAATTTACTGGCTCCTTCAATAGCAGCAGCTTCCCGAAGAGAAGGTGGGATTGTTTGGAGGGCTGCTAAATAAAAAATCATGAAAAAACCAGCTTCTTTCCAAATGGCGACCGCAATCATAGAATAAAGAGCAGTATCAGGAGATCCCATCCAGTTCTGCTCGGCGAATCCGAATAAGCCCCGAATTTGATCTATTAATCCAAAACCGGGCGTGTAAAAGAAAAGCCAGATATTGGCGACTGCTATCAAAGGTAAGACTGTGGGAGTAAAATAGGCCATTCTTAAAAAGCCACGACCCCGCAGCTTATCGTTCACCCATAAAGCCATAGCTAAAGACAAAATAATTGATAAAGGTATCGTCCATACTGCGTACCAGAAATTATTCACAAGTACTTTCCAAAAGACCTCATCTAATAACAAGGTAGTATAGTTATCCCAGCCAATAAAAACTGACTTACGACGTCCCCGACCTGTAGAAAAAAATGAGCTTATTACCGTTTGAACAGCAGGGTAATGTGTAAATGTAATAAGAAAGACCATAGCTGGGCTCAGCAGAAGCCATGCATATATCCACTGGTGTTTTGCAGAATTTCTCATTTATTTTAATAGCTTTCAAGGGTGGCCCTGACCAAAAAATGGACAGAGCCATTTCTAGTAATTAACGATAAGGCTTTAGAATGCGATCAGCTGTGGCCTGCGCTTGGTCAAGAGCATCTTTAGCTGTCTTTTCGCCAGCAATTGCTGCCGCTAAAGCGTCGTTAAGTGTTTGTGTAACCTTCCCATTTTCAAATGTTGAAAGCTCAGCAACGGCAAATTCCAGTTGATCTCTTGCAATTAAGGCTGGGGGGAAGTCTTTTGTATAAGCTTTCATAGCATCCGTTTCCCAAGCATCTGGACGCGGCGCAACATAGCCAGTTGCAATTGACCATACGGCAGCCTGCTTTGGTGCAGTGATCCACTGTACAAAAGAAACAGCGGCATCTTTCTGTTCTTCAGTAGAGTCTTTGAAAAGGTAAAAATTACCGCCCCCTGTTGGAGCTCCACGGCGCTCTTTGGCGGGCAACATAGCAACACCAAAATCAAATGGCGCATTATTGCGAACATTGACAAGGTTACCAGTTGTTGTCCACATCATAGCCGTTTCGCCCTCAAAAAAGGCTTTAGGGGTTGGGCCCCATTCAATCGAACCTGGTTGCATTATGCCGTGCTTGGCAGATAAATCGACTAGATACTCCAGAGCTTCAACAACTTTAGGATCGTTGAAGTTGGTTTTATTTCCATCTGAGTTTGCTAGTATTGCGCCTGCTGGCGTTGAAAGGCCCTGAAATAACCAGTAAGGGAAACCAGCTGATGGAATCCGAACGCCCCACTGAGAAACATTACCGTTGGCATCTTTTTTGGTAAGCTTTTTACCAAAATCCACCATTTCATCCCAATTTGCTGGAGCTATTTCTGGATCTAGACCAGCTTCCGCAAAAGCTGTTTTATTCCAATAAAGAACAGGAGTTGAACGTTGAAATGGAATGCCGTAGGTTTTCCCACCTGTTTGACTATTTTCCATAAAGGATGGATAAAACCCGCCAATCCAACTTTCTTTTTCTTCTTTTGAAACAAAATCATCGAATGGTGCTATAACGTCCTCATCTATCAACGTGAACATCTGAGTTGATAGAAGAACGGAAAGTTGTGGTGGCTTACCACCGCGTGCAGCTGTAAGGGCTTTCACACCTGCATCTGAGTAGCTACCTGCATATATTGCATCAATATTTACACCTGGATTTGCGGCTACATAGTCTGCGGTCAACTTTTCAATCGTGGTTGCAGCTGCTCCACCAACTGCCACTGGAAAGTAAAACTCAAGGTCAACTGCAAAAGCAGAGCTGATGCAAGCGAGTGATGTTAAAGAAGCTGTACTGGCTATCTTGAATATTTTTTGAAACATAATTACCTCTAGGTTTGGGTTTAACGTGCCAGCTTAGAGCTAGCGTTTTGGGATGGCAGGGCCATCTCAATCTCTGGTAGAATTTCGTCCGTGCGCTGTCCGGAGGTCGTATTAAATACGTGCAGGTCCTTCACATTAAATGCGAGGTTTATGGCTGCTCCTTCAGTCAACTGTGTCTGTCCAGGGGCACGGCAAAGTAAAAATTCATCTTCAACCTTACATTCAATCAAAGTATCAGCCCCAAGATACTCAATATTTCCGACTGTGCCGTTAATCGGGCCGCTATTGTTTATTGTAAAGGACTCCGGTCTGATTCCAAAGGTAAGGTCACGACTTTTCTGAAGAAGGTTTGGTGCAAGAGTATGAGATAAGAGTTGCGGCGAAAATGTAACCATAGGTGGTGTTCCTATAAACTTTGCGGCAAAGAGCGTTGCAGGATTTTCATACATTACCCGCGGAGATGCCACCTGCTCTACTCGTCCGTGATTCATTAGAACAACTTGGTCAGCCATCGTTACTGCTTCCACTTGGTCGTGAGTGACATATAACATTGTGACCCCAAGACGATGTTGTAAGGCGCGGATCTCTTCTCGCATTTCGGCGCGCAGCTTAGCATCGAGGTTTGATAAGGGTTCATCCATTAAAAAAATTGATTTATTTGCAACGATTGCACGGCCTAATGCAACACGCTGCTGTTGGCCTCCAGATAGTTGACTGGGCTTTCGATCTAATAATTCACTCAAGCCCAATAGCTGGGCTGTGGCCTTTAGTTTTTCGTCCCTGTCCTTACGGACTATACCGCGAACTCTTAAACCAAACACAATATTTTCAGCCACATTCAAATGAGGAAAGAGGGCATAAGACTGAAACACCATTGCGATATCGCGGGCAGCTGGAGGTGTATGCGTAACATCATGACCTCCAATAAAGACTTGGCCTGATGATGGTTCTTCTAATCCTGAAACAATCCTTAATGCGGTTGATTTTCCACAGCCTGAAGGACCTAGCAATGCAGTAAATTTACCTGCAGGTATATCGAGAGATATATCATTTAATGCAGGTGTATCATTCCAGCTTTTAAAGATATTTTTAAGGTTGACCTTTGCACCGCTCATAATTTCGTCTGCCTAGACGTAACGCTCGTAAATAAATGATCAGCAACTAACTTGATGCTTTTCACATTCTTATTTCTGGATATGTTTCGCACAACTAATCTCTTACTAAAAGTTTCGTTCTTATCGTTGTATTAAAATTTGCAGATATGCAGCTCCCTTAGGCTTAATGGGCTTGATAAGTTTCCGTCTAGCACCCGAGTTTTATTTCTCAATCTTCGCCTAAATATTATTCTGATAGATAGCTTATCATCGCGCACAAAAAACAACAAAACAACATTAATATTACAAAATAAGTAAAATAGTACCCTATATGAGTCTAAATTTTGATTAACTGGACAAAAAAATGAAATTATGTGGTTTCATCTTTTGTTTTTTATAAGTTCGTTTACTGTGTAAATGAAGTACCTTTTACTGAAATGTAATTTTAAAAAATTTGGATAGGTAGTTTTCTATAACGTATTGGCATTTTAAACTTGTCATAAAAGTAGGAAAACCTGTTCTGTATTTAAAATAAAAAATAAAAAAAGACATTATCAGTTTGTAACTTGATATTTACGACCAAAATAACATTTAGCCAAACAAATCTGTGGTTAAGAAATGCCAAAAAGGACTATTTTCAAACATGTTATCCACACCTGATATTTTTAGCCGCTATGAGGAAATTAGGTTTCGCCTGCCACAAGCGCAACGTTTTAATGTTACGCGCGACATTGACGATTTGAATGATATAGCTGAACAGGCGAAGGCTTTTGTTTTTGATGCATTTGGTGTTTTGAATGTTGGTGAGACCTTGATTAAAGGTGCCGATCAAAGACTGCGCGAGTTGAGAGCGCTGGGATGTAAAATCCGCATTTTGACCAATGCTTCAAGCTATGATCGATTTCGGGCGATTGAAAAATTTTCCAAGCTTGGCATCGAAATTGAGGATGATGAGATAATCACCAGTAGGGACGCTGCGCTATTAGTGTTAACTTCGGGCTTGTGGGGCGTGATTGCGGCTAAAGAGGATAATCTAAGTGATCTTGACGTCGATTATGTGCGCTTGGCTGATCATGCTCAAGATTATGACTTAGCAGAGAGTTTTTTGTTTTTATCATCTTCTGGTTGGACTGAGGTTAGGCAGCAATTGCTTAAACAGTCATTGTTAAAAAATGATCGTTCCGTAATTATAGCAAACTCGGATATTGTAGCGCCACGAGATGACGGCTTTTCTTTAGAGCCTGGCCACTTTGGACATAATCTTGCTGACTGTGGGATAAAGAATGTTCGTTTCTTTGGTAAGCCTTTTCCTGAAGTCTATGACTTGGTTGAAGCTTCTCTATCTGGTATTCCTGTTCATCAGATTGCGATGTGCGGCGATACCTTACATACTGATATTCTTGGTGCAGCGGCACGCGGTTGGCAAACAGTGCTTGTAACACAAGACGGCCTGTTTTCTGGGCATGATACAAAAAAATATTCTTCCCAGTCAAAAATTTATCCAGATTGGCGTGTTACTAGGATTTGAATTTATGATTTTTTTTGAAATTCAAGAGATTGTTTCTCATATAGAATTTTGCGAAGCTTATTTAGGCTTTGGACCACTTTACTGTTTGACTTGGCAAGAGGTTACTACTGTAGTTGTAGCTAATACCCGTGCCGTCAAAATAGTGCTTGATTTGTAAAATACTTTTCTGGAGGCTAAAGCTTTTATAAATAAAGGTCCAACTGTTTAAGATGAGAGAGCAAATATGAAGCCAGCCTACGTTATAGTTGATACAAAAATAGAAGATTACGATACCTATGAACAGTACAAATTACTCGCAAAGCCAATTGCTGAAAAATTTGGTGGTGAATATCTGACAAGGGGCGGCGAGCTTCACATTGAACAAAATGAGCTGTGGGAACCGACGCGTATTGTGATCGTTAAATTTCCCAGCATGAGTGATGCTAAAAAGTTCCATGATTCCAGTGAATATGGGCCAGTAAAATCTATTCGATTAGGTGCGTCAAAGGCTACATTAATTATTGTTGAAGGTGTCTAAGCAGTCCAATTTTGAAAGACTGAAATAGAAAGCTATCTTTTTGGTTGGCAAGTGTTTGCTTGAAAACCTTTTTAAAGGCTCAAATCCTTTCAGGATAGCGTAGACGATATAACGCAATTTAAAGATTGCCAATAAGTTTTGTATGAGATGCAGTGAGAATCCTCATGTGTGCCTCATATTCTTTTAAACTGATAAAAGGCCCCTAGTATGTCTAAAAAGCGCGCGATGTCTTTGATCCTGTTGGGTGGCTTATTTATGAGTTTTGTTGGTCTTTATATGCGACTTGTGTCAAATGCTGATGGCTTCCAAATTTTATTTTACCGCTCATTAAGTCTATGTTTTATTGTTGGATTTGTGTGTTGTTTGCGCCGCCGTATTTTACCCCTAACTTTAATCAAAAGCATCGATAAAAATGATATTTTCATGGGCGTTAGTCTCTCACTAGCCTTTACTTGTTATGTTTTTGCTATGATCCACACCACCGTTGCATCGACTTTACTTATCCTGTCTGCAACACCTTTTATGGCTGCTATCCTTGGGTGGTTATGGGTTGGGGAACGGCCAAAAAAGATTACCTGGATCGCCATGGTCGTTGCATCAATCGGAATTTATTTCATGGTGCAATCAGGTAATCAGCTAGGAAATAATCTAGGCAATTTGAGTGCTCTCCTCTCAGGTTTTTGGTTTGCTCTAATGCTGGTGATCGCGCGCAGAAGTGGCAAAATGGATGTCTTGGGTGGGACTTTTGTTGGCGGTCTGATGTGCGCAGTTATCGGCGCAACCCTCGCATTTGTAATTGGGACAGGTTTAAAAGTTCTGAGCTCTGATTTGTTGATTATCTTGGTGATGGGGGCCTTTGGAATTGGGATTGGGATTGCTTTTGTTACTTGGGGGGCAAGCTATGTGCCCGCCGCTGAGGTCAGTATTTTAGTGTTGATTGAGAGTGTTCTGGGGCCTATCTGGCCTTGGATTATTCTTGGAGAGTCGATGACCTTATCCGAAATCCTGGGAGGGATTTTAGTCCTTGGGGCAGTTGTTTTATTTGCGCTTTTCAGCACGAAGACTGACACAAGCAAGACCTAGGTTCGCACTGGTTGATTATGATCTCCTATCAAATAATGAAGTTGCAAAGAGCTATGTATCCTCTGAACAAAATCTGCCTTATTTGTTATCATGGTCTTTTCTGATACATATCTACACACTCCTCTCTGATACAATTATTTTTCAACACGAATATTGTCTAGGTAAATGCTGAAGCTGTATTAGCAGAGCGATTTTCTGTTTATCTACAAATTAGTACTTAGGAGATAGGCATCCCAATGAAAATCGCACAGGTATTTTACGTCTCATTAATCTCAGTGGCCATGCATACAAGCTCCATTTATGCTAAGGGAGAATCCAGTTTTTCAGCCGGCTTGGTATACGTACGTAGTGGGTTAGTATATTCAAACGCCATTTCAAAATCCAGATTAATGCCGTCGCTGAGTTATGAAGGCGAGAATCTTAATGTCAGTTTACAGGAGGGTGCTTCTTACCAAATCCTTAATGGTGCTTCGTCAAGCTTCTCTATTTCTATAGCGCCTAATTTTAAACCCTATGATAGCAGCGACTCCGTAAATCTTAACGGTATGAAACGAAATATGTACTTTGATGGCTCAGCATTAGTTTCCTATAAAATCGACAGAGGCTTAACGGCGAAATTCAAATATTCGATGGAATTAACAAATGAATTTAACGGAAATGCTGCTGATGTGTCCTTAAGTCAGTTTATACCGGTCGCAGGCATTCCGGTTATTGTTACGGCTGGATCCAAATGGTACGATAGTAACCTTTCTGAATTCCTGTATGGCGTGTATTTTGCCGAAACCACCAGCCTCAGATCTCAATATGCGCCTGGCAACGTTTTTGTGCCTTACTTAAACTTGAATACGTTTTACAAGATAACTGATAGCGTAGGTATTTTCGCAGCTATGATTACTAACTTTTTACCAGCAAAAGTGAAAAATAGTCCTGTAGTAAGCGACAAGAACGCAACGAGTTTTGTTTTTGGGCTTGGCTATAAATTCTGAGGAGAGTGATTTATCTATCCGAATTTCCAATTGATAATGATAATAGGACAAGGATACAGAGCGATGGCAACGATATTCGCAAGTCTGTTTAAAGCTCGTCAATAGTGAAACCCACAAATATTGCTGTAAGGCTGTAGATCACTTTGTTTTTTCAAATAAAGAAAGCTGGTGTAATTGCCACTACCAGATAACTTAAGAATACTGAGGTGGTTCAGTGCTCTAAGTGGCTGACACATAAGGGAGTAGATATTTCAACCTCACTCCGTAGAGTAAAATATTAAGTTGTAAAAACCATAAACATTGCATTTTTGCCATGCAGAGGTTAGGCTATCAGCCCAGTACGCAGCATATAAAATTGAACGCTTGGCGTATTTAATAATTTTTATTCAAATTTTACTATCTAGGCGGATTCTGAAATTCGATATTAAGGTGACTTGCCTACAGATCTAGTATATCTAGTCCAGCCCTACTATCCAGTCACTTTATAACCAGTAGAAAAAGGAAACTATACGAGAAAATATGTGTTTTAATTAGATTTGGACGTGGTCTTGCCTGCTTTGTTTCCTGCAATCTCTCCCA
>CAJWEI010000052.1 GCA_913031285.1 uncultured Alphaproteobacteria bacterium
TTGATAGCGCATCTGCACAGATTGAAGAAAAAATTGCCTATTCAAGGTTTGGGCTTTGATATGATAATAAAGATTGTATTTCTTTTTCTGATTGGCATGGGTGTTCTGGCAATGTTTGGTAGATTGCGCTTGCCTGGTCAAAAAACTTTGGAGTCTCGTCGATGCCAAAGTTGTGGGCGGTTTCGCATAGGGCGCTCTGAATGTGGCTGTGGCAAAAAATAGGAAGCTTCAATGGATTGGCTGCTGTGTGGCATTGGATTAGTCATTCTACTTGCTGCAGGCGACTGCCTTGTAAAAGGAGCGGTTAATCTTAGTCTCAGGATTGGTATTCCTGCGTTGATCGTCAGTTTGACAATAGTAGCTTTTGGCACTTCAGCTCCAGAACTCTTGATTGCGATAAATGCAACCCTCAGCGGGTCTTCTGGGATTGCGATTGGGAATATAGTCGGATCAAACACGGCGAATATTTTACTAGTATTGGGGATTCCAGCCCTTTTTAAGCCTTTGGACACCTCTAATTTTGATATAAAACCAACTTACTATTTCATGATGGTTGCGTCGATTGTTTTCATTGCACTGGCCTGCACTGGAGGGTTTGAGATTTGGCAGGGGTCGATTTTACTCCTCATGCTTTCGGCTTTCTTACTGAAAAATCTGAAAGATGCCAGCGCACAACGGAATAGAGATTCTCAACCATTCGGCTCGAGTGCCATGGATCTGGATGGCGCCGATGCATCTATTGCGGGATGGAAGATCGTTGGTTTTCTTATTTTAGGTTTGGCTGGACTGCCATTGGGTGCCGACATACTGGTCGACAGTGCCTCTAGTATCGCACGGAGTTTTGCAATTACCGAGGCAGTGGTCGGGCTAACCTTGATTGCTATTGGTACTTCTTTACCAGAATTGGCGACTGCCATTGTGAGCATATTTCGAAATCAGGCCGGAGTTGCACTTGGTAATGTTATTGGATCTAATATATTCAATCTACTTGGCATCATTGGGGTTACGGCGATGATTGACTATGTGGCTGTTGATCCATCTTTTTTGCGGTTCGATTTTTGGGTTATGCTTGCCGCATCAACACTTTTAGCACCATTCGTGCTTTTGGGTTGGAGGCTTACGCGAATTTGGGGATTTGCATTGACTACTGGATATCTGCTCTATGTCATTTTCGTACTGGGTTAATATAAACAAGGGGGTTTCATGCGAGCATTAGTAACAGGTGGAGCCAAAAGATTAGGACGTGAAATAGCACTTTATTTAGCCAGTCGCGGATTGGATGTAGTTGTGCATTACAATTCTTCCGCCTGCGAAGCAGAGGATGTTGTGGCTGAAATTAAATCTCTGGGGAAAAAAGCTGTTGCCATAAAGGCAGATTTATTAGATGAAGACCAAGTTGTGGAATTGGTGCCTAGGGCTGTTAAACAGCTTGGAGGACCGTTGACAATGCTGGTTAATAATGCGTCAATTTTCGAGTATGATACGATCCTTAGTGCCACGCGAGACAGTTGGGATAGACATATCGAAAGCAATTTACGGGCACCATTCGTTCTAACCCAGTACTTTGCAAATCAAGCACCTAAAATACAATACGACCAAAATGACGAGCCTCAAGCATCGGCTTCCATTGTAAATGTAATTGATCAACGTGTAAGAAAATTAACCCCTGAGTTTTCAAGTTATTCCATCGCAAAAATGGGACTGTGGGCTCTTACTCAAATTTCGGCCCAGGGGCTCGCACCTAAAGTGCGGGTTAATTCGATTGGTCCGGGCCCGACCTTGCAGGGATCTAGGCAGTCAAAAGAGCATTTTGAAAAACAGCGAGCCAGCACAATACTTGAGCGTGGAGCAAACCCCTCTGACATACTGGCGGCACTTGGGTATTTTATGGATGCACCTGCAGTTACAGGTCAATTACTGTGCATAGATGGTGGACAACACTTATGTTGGAAGACCCCTGATGTCCTTGGTGTTGAATGAAAATATGGTCGGTTGTTATTCAAAGTTGTGCACTTTAACGCCTCCTTCTTTATCAAATTTAAAAAAGCCTAGTGTTTTCAATTATTTGGTTAGAAAAATAAATAATATTGATATAAAACAGTGACTTAATAAACTGCCTATTTTTTAGGCATTTTAGGGAAGATGCGCAAAGTTAATAGAAAATTTAGCTATTTAGCTATTTATCCCCTGGGTTATCCACAGGTTTGGTGGAAAGGTTTAGGCTTGCTTCTCACACAATTAAATTGCAGGCACAAAGAATCATCACGACTAAAGTTATCTTAGGGAATTAAAAGCTGATACAATGTCCAAAACTGGTTATGAGCTCATACAGGATTATGTCGCCAACTTAGGCTCTGCGCCTGGCGTGTATCGTATGTTAGATGAGCAGGCGCGGGTGTTATATGTTGGAAAGGCACGTAATTTA
Organism: uncultured Alphaproteobacteria bacterium; assembly: GCA_913031285.1. GTDB lineage: Bacteria > Pseudomonadota > Alphaproteobacteria > Rhodobacterales > Rhodobacteraceae > LFER01. The sequence continues at coordinate 2,426 of CAJWEI010000052.1, forward strand.
AAAGCGCGCGTTTCTAATTATGCCAGACCTGCAGGTCATTCACCACGAATCGCGCGAATGATATCTGAAACTATTTCAATGATGTTTCTGACAACGAATACCGAGACCGAAGCGCTGCTGCTCGAACAGAACTTAATCAAACAGCTCAAACCAAAGTACAATGTGTTGCTGAGGGATGATAAATCATTTCCATATATTTTCATCTCTACTGAACATGATTTTCCACGCCTGGAAAAACATCGGGGGACAAAAATAAGACCTGGGCGCTATTATGGCCCTTTTGCAAGTGCGGGTGCGGTCAATAGGACTTTGAATACTTTGCAGAAAGTATTTTTGTTGCGCTCATGTAGTGATAACGAGGTCGCAGCAGGTGACAGACCATGTCTGAATTATCACCTCAAACGTTGCTCCGGTCCCTGTGGAGGCAAAATTAGCAAAGAAGATTATAAAGAACTTGTAAATGCCGCCGATGATTTTCTAAAAGGCAAATCGACTTGTGTGCAAGAAAAGCTAGCTACGCAAATGGCAGAAGCCTCTGAAGCGATGGAGTTTGAACGTGCCGGTGGCTTAAGAGACCGTATTCGCGCACTCACTCAAGTGCAGAGCAATCAAGGAATAAATCCACGAACAGTCGCAGAAGCTGATGTAATTTCACTTCATCTTGAGGCGGGCCAGGCCTGTGTTCAAGTATTCTTTATTCGTGCAAATCAAAATTGGGGTAATCGTGATTTTTACCCTCGCGTAAGCGCAGACATGTCCCACGATGAGGTTCTTGAGGCTTTTATGGGACAATTTTATTCAACCAAAGATCCTGCCCGCCAAATTATACTGTCACATGGAATTGAAACCGCTGATCTCATGCATGAATTGTTGAGCAAAAAGCTGGGACGAAAGGTTGAGATATCGGTACCTAAACGCGGCGAGCGCTATGATCTTATGGTTAGCGCCTTGAGAAATGCCAAAGAAAGTTTGGCGCGTAAAATGTCTGAAACTGTCTCTCAGGGAAGATTGCTAAAGGGATTGGCTGAGGCGTTTGACATGCAGGCACCGCCCAAAAGAATAGAGGTCTATGACAACTCCCACATTCAGGGTGCATATGCCGTGGGAGCTATGATAGCGTCTGGGCGCGACGGGCTTATGAAAAATAGTTATAGAAAATTTAACATTATTGGTGAAAACCTTACGCCAGGCGATGACTTTGGGATGATGAAAGAAGTTCTTTCGCGCCGTTTCAAGCGTTTGTTAAAGGAAGACCCCGATCGTCAAGAGGACCAATGGCCAGATCTTTTGTTGATTGACGGTGGCGCTGGCCAGGTCTCTGCTGTAGCCCAAATTATGAAAGAGTTCGGTGTTGACAATATTGCGATGGTCGGCGTCGCCAAAGGGGTCAATCGGAATCACGGTAAAGAAGAGTTTCACATCAAAGGGCGCCGCCCTTTTGCACTCCCTAAAGATGACCCCGTTCTTTATTTTGTTCAGCGTCTACGCGATGAGGCACACCGTTTTGCGATTGGGACGCATCGCGCAAAACGATCCAGAGCGATTTCTGCTTCTCCGTTGGATAATATCGGAGGAGTAGGTTCTAAGCGCAAGCGTGCACTTTTAGCACATTTTGGATCGGCGAAGGCTGTCAGCCGTGCCAATATTGCTGATTTAAGGGCTGTAGAAGGCGTCTCAGCTGCTATGGCAGAGAAAATCTTTGGGTATTTTCACGAAAAAGGATGATCTAATCTTTTCATTTCTCGTTAAGACTTTGCCAAGTTATAGATGCATCTCCGGTATAGTAGCATGCGTGATATACGCCACGTGCAACTGCACGCGAAACACAGATGCTGGCTGCGTGACATATCTCGGCGAAGGCGAGGCGTCCTTCTGGAACCTTATGCCTACCCATTGCTGCTGAGAAAACCAGGTCCCCATCTAGGGGGAGATGTGAAGGAACAATGGCCCGCGCAAATCCTCCATGGGCAGCAGTTGCCATGCGTTGAGCTTCTGCTTTGGAAAGGATAGCATCAGTGGCCACAATTGCTATTGTAGTGTTGGCTCTTTCAGTCAAGGAGCCGAGCTTAGTGTGGTCAAGCGATTGCGCGTGACCATTGCCTTTGGGTGGACCAAATCCACCGAATTCATTGTTTACCTCAAATGGGGCGGCCCAAAAATGTTTACCGGAGGCGTCTGTCACATTGCCAATCGGGTTAACGGCGACTAACGCACCAACGGTTATCCCATTTAGCAGCTGGAAAGATGCAGATCCAAGTCCACCCTTCATTATTCCGCACTGAGCCCCAAACCCAGCACCGATGCTCCCAATATCAAATTCTGGTGAGAGTTCGTCAAAGGCTAATCGGCCAAGGTTTGGATAGGGATTTTTCTGCCAATCCTTACTCCCGCCATTGTTGAGATCAAAGAGGATGGCGGCTGGAACGATTGGCACGCGACAGGGTCCAACTGCGAACCCGCGTCCGCTTGAGCGCAGGCGGTCGACTACACCGCTTGCGGCATCCATGCCAAAGGCTGATCCGCCAGAAAGAACCAACGCGTCAATCTTATCAACTGATTTATCCGGAGCCAAAAGGTCTGTTTCGCGCGTTCCAGGTGCTCCCCCCATCACCGCATAAGACGCGGTAAACCCTTGGTCTGCCGAAAAGACTGTAACGCCGGATTTTAAGCCTTCGTCATGGGCATTTCCAACGTACACACCGCTGACATCGGTAATTAGGTTCTTTGGGCCAGGGTGCATCATCAGATACATCTTCCTCCATCGACTTGCATGCAGACACCAGTCACCATACTTGCCTCTTCCGAACAAAGGTAACAAGCCGCATTCGCAATATCTTGTGGCGTTGAAAACCGACCCAGTGGAATAGTTGAAATAAATTTTTGCCGTATTTCAGGCGTATCCTCTCCCATAAAAGAGCCAAGCAGTGGTGTTTCACCTGCCACCGGGTTAACAGCGTTTACGCGAATTCCAAATGGCGCAAGCTCAACAGCCATAGTTTTGGTAGCCGTGTTCATCCAGCCTTTTGAACTGTTATACCAGTTTAGATTTGGTCTAGGCGACACACCCGCCGTCGAAGCAACGTTTAAAATAACACCACTTCTTCGGGCTTTCATGTCTGGAACAAACGACTTGGAAATTAGATAAACCGATTTACAATTCACGCTGAATACGCGGTCAAAGTCCTCTTCGCTCACTTCATCCAAAGGGGTTGGCAAATGTGTAACCCCCGCGTTGTTGATAATGATGTCAATTTCTCCAAAAGCCTTCTTCGTCGCTGCCTTCAGACTCTCGATTGAGCCGCCGTCTGCCACATCTACTTGCAACGCGACAGTCGATTCGCCAAGTTCATCTGCTATTATTTGTGCAGCACCTAGATTAATGTCTGCGATCACAATGCGAGCTCCTTCGGCAAGGAATTTACGAACAATTCCCTCACCAAAGCCAGAGGCTCCACCAGTTACAATTGCTGTTTTGCCTTTTAGTCGCACGATGTATTCCTTTCAGGTTATCCGTGATAGCTTGCAATGGTTTTTAGCGATGAAAAACCATACAGCGCTTCAAATCCTTTTTCGCGGCCATGTCCGGACAGGCCGCGCCCACCAAAGGGCAACTCAACTCCCCCGCCGGCACCATAATTATTAAGAAAAACTTGCCCTGAACGCAACTTTTTGGCCAAACGCATTTGGCGCGCACCGTCCCTTGCCCAGATGCTGGCTACAAGCCCATAGTCAGTCCCGTTGGCAATGGTGATTGCTTCGGCTTCAGTTTCGAAGGGAATTATGACTTGGACTGGTCCGAAAATTTCCTCTTGTGCTAAGGCATGATCTGCTGAGACATCGGCAAAGAGGTGGGGCAGCACATAACAACCCCCTTTGGGTGCGCCTGAATGAAGGGATCCCTTAGCGCACAGCCTCAGGTCGGATCCCTTTTCTAAAAACCCTTCAACAATCGCCTTTTGCCTGGCCGAAATCAGTGGTCCAATATCGCCATCTTCTTTGGCTGGTCGCACAACCAGAGCATTATAGAGTTCGGCCATTCTATTAGTGACCTCTTTGTAGCGCGACTTGTGAACCAGAATACGGCTACTCGCAGAACAGGTTTGACCCGCATTTTGAATGCCGGCTTTGACTAGAAATGGCAAAGCCGCATCCACGTCGGCATCCTCAAATATCAATTGAGGAGATTTTCCGCCAAGTTCTAGAGTGACTGGTATAACGTTTTGGGCTGCTGCGGCCTGTACTTGCCGGCCAGTGGCTACAGAACCGGTGAAGCTCATATGTTGTATACCAGGGTGGCCACAAAGTGCAGCGCCCGCCTCTGGTCCTAGTCCAGGTACAATATTTAACGCGCCTTTGGGCAGTCCTGCCTCGATCGCAAAATTCGCAAATGCTAGGGCCGTGAGACACGCTTCCTCGGCGGGCTTTAAAACACAGGCATTGCCCATTGCCAGAGCGGCCCCAACTGAGCGACCAATAATCTGCATTGGATAATTCCAAGGGACGATATGGCCCGTAACACCATGGGCCTCACGTAACGTGTAGACGGTATAGCCTTCCTGATAGGGAATTGTCTCTCCGTGAACTTTATCTGCGGCCCCACCGTAAAACTCCATGTAGCGGGCAAGTGCTACAGCATCAGCGCGTGCTTGTTTGAGAGGTTTACCAACATCCAGTGCTTCTAGGTTTGCTAGGAATTCGATATTTTCAAGAACTAAGCTGCTGAGCTTACTTAATATCCTTCCACGATCGACTGCTGATGTATGCCCCCATTTGCCGTCAAAGGCAGCCTGCGAAGATCGAACGGCCGCATCTATGTCAGCGGGACTGCCCCTCGCAATATGGCATAGGACCTGACCATTGGATGGGTTGATCAGCTCTAATGTTCCTTGCGTGAAAGGTTTGTTCCAAATACCGTCGATAAGGCAGCAGGTTGGATCAAAAGGCAAATCAAGATGGGGCATGAGCATTTACTCCATTATGTAGAATCGGCAATTTAGGTGCGGCGTTGATGAGTTTTTTGGTATAATCATGGGTCGGATTATCTAAGATGTCTTTGGTGAGGCCCGTTTCAATAATCGTGCCATCCTTCATCACAAGGCAGCGATCTGTGACTGAGCGCACGACTGCTAAATCATGACTTATGAAAAGATAGCTTAGCCCGTATTCCGCTGTTAGTTCGGCAATCAGGTCCAGAATATGCGCTCTGACAGTTACATCTAAAGCTGAAACAGCTTCGTCAAATATTACTAGCTTGGGGCGTATGATCAAAGCTCTCGCGATAGCTATTCGCTGGCGTTGGCCACCGGAAAATTCATGAATATATTTGTCTTTATCCGCACTGCTTAAGCCGACGTCTTCAAGAACGCGACTAATCTTATCGTTGGCTTCTCTTCCAGATGGAGCGTTTGGTAAAAGATGATAGGGCTCAAATACCAAGCGCGACACTTTGTGGCGGGGATTGAAAGATCCATATGGATCTTGAAAAACAACTTGAATATTTCGTCGAACATCTGTGTTGGCGTTTTGTACATCATGGCCACTTAACGTGATTGTCCCTCTTTCGATTGGGTCAAGACCTAGGACAGTACGGGCCAGAGTCGATTTTCCACAACCGGATTCACCGACAAGCCCGAGCCGTTCTCCGTGATTGATTGAAAAAGACACATCTGAAACAACCTTTGCAAATCTTGCAACCTCAAAAGGATGTTTTCTCGGAAGGCGATATTGCCTAGAAACATGTGTGACTTTAAGCAAGTTATCTGCATTAGTGGCAATATTGGGCAGATTAACTGTATGCCCTGACGCGGCAAAAAGCGATTTTGTGTAGGGATGTTGCATTCTTGAAAATAACATCTTAGCTGGTGCCATTTCAACAATCTGCCCGTGCTGCATAACGGCAATATTATCAGCCATATTGGCCACAACGGCCAAATCATGTGTGATAAGGATCATGGCCATATTCGTTTCTTTGACCAAAGATTTAAGCAAAGCGAGGATCTGAGCTTGTGTAGTCACATCTAGCGCAGTGGTGGGTTCATCAGCAATCAACAGTGATGGGGTCAAAGCGATTGCGATTGCGATGACAACCCTTTGTCGCTGCCCGCCCGAAAGTTCGTGGGGAAAGCGCTCCATCGGAACAACTGAGTGAGGCAGTCCCACTTTTTGTAAAATGTTTTGGGCTTTGTCTCTGGCGGCGCGGGGTGTTTCGTTCCTATGTAAAATAAGCGTTTCGCTGACTTGTGAACCGATTGTTTTGACCGGGTTTAGGGCTGTCATGGGCTCTTGAAAAACCATACTGATATCAGAACCACGTATCTTACAAAGCTCTTTTTCGGTCTTTGTTGTAACATCTTCCTTTTGAAAGAGAATATGCCCATCGGTTTTTGCAATATCTGGTAAAAGCTGCATCAACGCCAGTGCTGCCATAGATTTACCCGACCCACTCTCGCCCGTTATCGCCAGAATTTCGCCCTGTTGGAGAGAAAAAGAAACATCCTTTAGAACGGAAACGGATCCCAGTTTTATATTTAGTCGGTCCACACAAAGAAGGCTCATTGCCGCGACTTTCTGAGTTTGGGGTCCAGTGCATCGCGCAGGCCGTCGCCCATAAGGTTGAGGCCGAGCACTGTCAGGATGATTGCGCTGCCGGGGATCAAAGCCAAATGTGGGGCAAAGCTGACCATTGTTTGTGCATCCGCAAGCATGCGACCCCAACTTGGTGTGGGTGGTTGAGCACCAAGACCGACATAGCTTAGGCCAGCTTCTGCCAGAATACCCAGAGAAAACTGTATCGTGCCCTGTACGATCAATAGGTTTGTCAAGTTGGGCAAAATATGCTCGGCTGAGATCCGCAATTTTGATTTACCGCTGACCCTCGCAGCGAGAATGAACTCTTTTTGCCAGAGGCTTAGTGCCGCGCCGCGGCTTACTCTGGCAAAGACAGGAATATTGAAAACCCCAATCGCAACGATGGCATTCATAGCGCCTGCACCAAACAGAGCTGTGATCAGTATCGCAATCACAAGTGAGGGAAAGGCAAAGATAAGATCATTGGTCCGCATGATGACTTCATCAATGAACGCGCCTCTGCCTGCGGCAGCGGCTAATCCCAGTGGCACACCAATTCCCATACCAATTCCGACAGCCAGCAGAGCGACGGCCAGCGATGTGCGTGCTCCAACCATAATCATAGAAAGGATGTCGCGGCCAAAGTGATCCGTCCCAAGCCAATGGTTCCAATTTGGCGTTTGAAGTTTATCCGGAATTGAAAGTTGCGTGATGTCATAAGGAATCCAAGCAAACGAAAATGCGGCTGCGATCAGAACAATTAAGCTGAGACAAGCGCCGGCGATCAAAGAGCGGTATTTCATCATGACCCATGCCTCAGACGCGGATCGACAGCTGCATAGGTAAGGTCTATAAAGAAATTGACGCTGATGACTGCAAATACCAAAAGCATAACCACGCTTTCTACCACAATAAGATCTCGCTGGGTAATTGCCTGAAATACCAGTCTTCCAAGACCAGGTAGAAAAAATACTTGTTCGATAATGATTGCACCAGCCATGAGAAAAGAAAACTGGAGGCCGATGATGGTCAATACTGGGATCATTGCATTGCGAAGTGCATGCCTCCATAAAACGGCTGTTCGGCTCACGCCTTTGGCACGGGCAGTTCGGATGTAGTCTTCAGAGAGTGTCTCAATCAACGCGCTGCGCATCACCCGAGAAAGAATCGATGCCTGTGGCAAGGCTAAAGAAATTGCTGGTAGCGTTAGAGATTTGAGGCCAATAAAAAGACCGTCATCCCATCCCGCAAAGCCGCCAGCGGAAAACCAGCGCAGTTTTATCGCGAAAATTACCACTAATATCATGGCGAACCAGAAATTTGGGATGGCGATCCCAAGTTGCGTGACGCCCATCACAGCGAAATCGCTTGGTGCCCCTCGTTTAGAGGCTGCATAAAGCCCCACAGGAAAGGCGATTAATGTGGACAAGGCCAAAGCATAAAGCGCTAACGGTAAAGAAACCCACATGCGTTCAACGACCATATCTGTGATCGGGCTTCTGTAAGTGTAAGAGGTTCCAAAGTCGCCCCTTAGCATACCACCTGTCCACTCTAAATAGCGGACGAATTTTCCCTGATCTAAGCCTAGTTCTGCTCGAAGTGCTGCGATGGTGTCGGGCTGTGCGTTAATCCCAAGCATAAAAGAGGCTGGATCACCTGGAGCAATCTCAACCACGGCAAATATCACCACAGACGCCAAACACAGGCTAAGGCAGAGAGACAAAGCTCTTTTAAACGCATATTGCAGCATCTGTGATCACTTACTTTTTAGGAATGCAGGTTCAATTTTGCGCGGGGAAGCAAACTCCCCCGTGCAGATTTTAAGAGCCAGTTGGCGCTTAATCTGACCAGCTGACGCCTGTCAAATCAGTCGCTTGGGTTGGAGCGTTTTTCCATAGGCCTCGGACTTTCGCATCTGCAACAGTCGTAAAGGCAAGCTCGAAAAGATACCCGTTCACATAATCTTTTGAGATAATGTTCTGAGCTTTTTTTAACATCTCGCTGCGCATTTCTGTATCGGTCGTCGCGTTTAGATCTGTTATCAGAGACTGAAATTCTGGATTGTCGTATTGAAAGTAGTAATCTGGACGGGCATAGATGCCGATGTCCATTGGTTCTGTATGGCTAACAATGGTTAGGCCATAATCATTGCCACGGAACACTTGCTCAAGCCACTGTGCCCATTCCAGATTGCTGATCTCGGCCTGGATACCCACTGCACGGAGTTGTGAAGCGATGATTTCGCCTCCGCGCCGGGCATATGAGGGAGGAGGGAGTTTCAAAGTGGTTTCAAATCCGTTTGGAAACCCTGCTTCCGCAAGGAGTTTTTTGGCCAGTTCTGGATCATGCTGAGAGTTGCTAGTCAGATCGACGTAATCTGGATGATGCGGCGCGAAGTGAGTTCCAATCGGTGTCCCGTAGCCGAACATTGCACCATCAATTATTGCTTGACGGTCAATTGCGTGTGCAATGGCTTTGCGCACTTTGACATTATCAAGTGGCGGCATCTTGTTATTCGTGGACAGAATTGTTTCGCCTTCGGTAGATCCTTCTAAGACCTGAAACCTTGGATCTGCCTCAAACTGAGGGAGATTTTCTGGCGCAGGGAAGCTGGTGAATACATCCACATCTTGAGCCATGACTGCTGCAAAAGCTGCTGTTGGGTCGGAGATAAACTTGAATGTGGCACTTTCTAATGCAGGCGCGCTGCCCCAGTAATTGTCATTGCGGGCCAGTTCGATTCGGTCGCCTTGAACCCAATTCTGGAAAATGAAAGCCCCTGTGCCAACTGGGTTAGTCTTGATATCCTCTATGCTTTCGGCGGCCACTATTACCGCGTCTCCCCATGCCATGTTGAACAGAAAGCTTCCGTTTGGTTTGTCTAGAGTGATTTTGACAGTGGTACTATCGACAACTGCAACATCGGCAATTCCAGAAAATAGCGCTTTTTGCGCATTTGTACTATCTTCGGCTCGGGCTCGATCAAGCGAAAATTTGACATCTTCAGCGTCCATTCTTGTGCCATCGTGAAATTGGACCCCCGAACGGAGATGAAATGTGTATTCAGTTCCGTCTTGTGATATATCCCATGATTTAGCTAAGCCTGCAACAATTGCCCCGTCTGAGGCAAACCTTGTCAAACCCTCAAACACGTTGGAATAGAGCACACTATCAATTGCTCCTGCTGCGGCACTTGTTGGATCAAGATGCGGCGGCTCAAGCTGCATTGCGACCGTTATGTCCGAGGACGCTGCAAAGCCTGTACACGCTACAGTGGCGAAGGCAATGGCTGTAGCAGCAATATATTTTTTTGATTTAATCATAATGTATTCTCCGGTTTTGGTAATGGCAAACGTACTTGGTCTTTCTATAATTAACAAAATACCCAAGTGCAGCCTAACCGAAATACCAACTTTTTAAATAGTGTATTTCAAGGATTCTGTAAAACTCCTCACGAACATCAGAAAATTTTCGTTTGGGAAGGTAAATTTCTTACAGAGCTATATTATGTCTTCTAGGGCGCTCTAGAAACGCGGATACCAAATGGGGTAGCAATATCCTCGATTTGGGTATGGTCCACATGGCTATCTTGTGAACCTGAGCTAGTTAAAATGTTGAGAGAGGTAAAAATTTGACCGCCAAATTCTAAATCAGGTGAAACCGTAATTGCTCCATGGGATATTATAGTTTTACCGTCAATAACGACCTTCAAATTTGTAAAGCGCGCATCGATTCCGTTGATAATTGGAATCGGAAAACTGTTTGGGGCGGCTGGCATTTCAATGTCACCAGATATTGTCAAATTGTTTAACGCAGTGTTATGATCACTTTTAGGGTTTTTCAATTTAATATCAAATTTATGCTGGTTTGCCTCTCGTAAAATAGCTAGCTGACCCTTTGAAAACCCAATCTTGTAGTCCTCTAACGCAACTTCTAATCCGGCTATTTCCAAAATGATTCGATGCGCTTGAAATGCGCCAGTGATAACAGACGCCCGCGCCTTTTTATTCGAGATATAAAACACTTTTTTACCAAGCTCAAAACTTTGGGTTCGTGGAAAGACTATGATAACGTGATTTGGTTTGTAACTTAAACGGAGACTCTGCAAAAATTCCCCTTGCCATGCAATGATCCCATCAGGTGTACGTATCGATGGCTTTCTTAAGGTGATGTCAAACCGATTTGGATAGCCCATCTGGTCAAGGGCTTCAAACTTTATAACCCATCCCTGCTCGCGCTGCTCGAGTATCCATTCAGTCATGCGCGTTTTATTTTTTTGCGCTCCCCAAACCCAATAGGCAGACCATATTAAGACAGCAAGGATGAGAAGATTAAGTAAACGACGCATAATTGGAACCTTTTTTATTTTTTGAAATAGTGTTTAAAGTTCCAGTAATAATAGGACCAGAGCGATAAGCATGTGGGTATTTGGATATGGGTCTCTTTTATGGAACCCAGGTTTTGCTTTTACAACGACCAAATTGGTACGTCTGGACGGATATCGCCGTAGCTTTTGTATGTCCTCTATCCATCATCGTGGGACTAGTGACAACCCTGGCCTTGTCTTGGCCTTGGATGCGGCTGAAGGGTTTTCGTGTAATGGCGTCGCATTTTATGTGGAGCAGGCACAACAACATACAACTCTTGATTATTTAAGAGAGAGGGAATTAATCTCATCGGCTTATTTGGAAGCAGAGGTCCAAGTGCATGATCAAGGTGGCTTCCAAGTTATGGCTATTGCTTACATCATTGATAAAACACATGAGCAATATTGTGCTGATTTGACCCTTGCAGAGCAGGCAAATATCATAGCAAATGCCGTTGGTGGGATGGGACATAATGCTGAATATCTTTTTAACACGGTTTCTCATCTCAAAAAGCTCAATCTTACAGACCCAGAGTTAGAGTGGCTGGGAACACAAGTTCGTGGAATTTTAGATGCAAAAAAAAGTGTCTGAGGCTATAAGATTCCATGTAGTATTTACATCGGCAAGGATCGGGAACTGACTGGATGGATAAGGCAAACCTTGAGGTAGAGCCTCAGTTTTCACAACCCGTGCGCCAGATCGTTATGATGTTGATCGTAGTGGCATTGACCACAGCTGGTGCGACGATAGCTGCTCCAAGCGTTTTACCTGTATTTATCTCTAATGTGTGGCTGAACGGATTTATCTTTATGGTTTTTCTGATCGGCGTGGTGAGCTGTTTTGCACAAGTTGCCCAGTTGATTTATTGTGTCCGCTGGATTGAGAATTTCGCCGCTAATCCAGAGTCGGTCTCTTCCAAGGCTCCTCCTCTTTTGGCGCCTCTTGCTACGCTTTTAGGATCGCGTAGCTCGCGGATGAAAATTGCGGCATCGTCGAATACTTCAATTCTTGATAGCGTTTCAACGCGGATCGAAGAAGCGCGCGAAATAACCAGGTATATTGTCAATACATTAATTTTTTTGGGTCTTTTAGGGACATTCTATGGCTTGGCCACGACCGTTCCTGCCTTAGTTGAGACGATAAGGTCGCTTGCGCCACTGCCTGGTGAAGACGGGTTGGAAGTCTTTAGCCGGTTAATGAATGGTCTCGAAAGCCAGCTCGATGGAATGGGGGTTGCTTTTGCCTCTTCGCTTTTAGGATTGGCAGGTTCTTTAGTCGTTGGGTTGCTAGAGCTTTTTGCCGGGCATGGTCAGAACCGGTTTTTTCGCGAACTTGAGGAATGGTTGTCCTCTATCACACGGCTTGGCTTTGCGACTGCTGATAGCGAGGCTGGTTCTGAACAAGGATTAGCGGCCGCTGTTTTTGCTCAAATGTCCGAGCAGCTACGAAATATACAGGATATGTTTATCCAGTCTGAATCGTCGCGAGCGGTGATTGATCAAAAATTTGGTCTGCTTAGTGAAGCGCTAGGTACTCTGGCAAATCGCATGGAAGCCAACGCGCCCAGCACACAAGCCCTAGAGCGCGTTGCGGTTGGTCAGGAGCGACTTTTAGAGGTTCTGGCTAGTATCGAGCATAGTGAAGCTATGGATGCTGAGAGCCGCATGCGACTGCGGTCTATCGATGTCCAACTACTTCGTCTGTTAGAAGAAATTTCTACGGGACGACAGGAATCCACATCGGCTCTTAAAAATGAAATTGAGAACCTGACACAGGCTATTATGATTGCGACGGGGCAGGCTAACGGAGCAGTGGAGCAATCTTCAGATATTGATCTAAAGGAGCCATAGTATTTAATATGGCGCTTTCACGACGAACAGGACAACGATTTCAGGCTTCTATCTGGCCGGGCTTTGTGGATGCTATGACAGGCCTACTCTTGGTGTTGATGTTTGTTTTGACTATTTTCATGGTCGTTCAATTTGTCCTGCGCGAGACAATTTCCGGTCAAGAAAGTGAGTTAAACCTACTGAGCGCTGAAATTATGGCGATTTCTGAGGCTCTAGGTCTTGAGCGAGAAAAAGTAGTTTCGCTTGAAAGTTATTCAGCCAGTTTAGAGGCTAGGCTTGATACCACCCAATCTGAGCTTACTAATCAAGCGTTGCGTATAGCTGAATTGACTGGCCAGCGTGATGATACGATGGCATCCCTAGATAGAGCTAATTCCCGCATTCTGTCGTTTGAAGATCAGGTTGCCGGGCTACTCTCCTCGCAAGCCAAAGCTGAGGCAGCCATTGCCTCTCTGGAAAACGAAAAAACCAACCTTCTGTCCAAACAGGAGGCCCTTAACTTGGCGCTGGCAACAGTGCGGACAGAAATAGACCAAGCCGCAGAAGAGGCCCGTCGTAAGGCAGCAGAGCGCCAAGCTCTGGAGACCTTGATTGTGACCTTGGAAAATAAAAGTGATGAAAGCTCAGCGCTGATTACACAGCAAAGCGCAGATCTTCAGAAGCTTGAAGACGTTCTGTCTGAAAAAGAGGCTGCAAGACTTGTATCGAGTGCCGCTGCGGAGGCTCTTAGAGAGAAGTTGGAAGACGCGGATAGCGAAATAACGGCTATGACCCTTGCTTTGGAAGAACAACGTCGAAAAGCAGAAGAGACGCTAATTATGTTGGCCGCAACCGAGGCTGCCAAATCTGATTTTGAAGAGATTTTGCGAGACACAGTCTTTGCTCTTGAAACAGCAAAGGCAAAACTTCAGATGCAGGGCGATGAGATTAGCGGCCTTAAAGCAAAAGTTAATAATGCAGCCTCAGAATTTGATAAATCAGAGCTTGCCTTGGCTGCTGCCCTGGCACGCCAAATCAATCTTGAAACCCGAATTAATGAGCTTGAGGATCAACTTGTCTCAAGTCTTCAGGACGGTGGCAATAAACAAGCCAAGATTGGCGCCCTTCGGCAAAGCTTGTCAGATGCTCAATCCCAAATTGGCTTACTAGAACGTACGAGGCGATTAGATGAGGAGCGTCTTACGCGATTACAATCGCTGCTATCAAAGGCGCTTTTGAACTTTGAACAACTTCGCCTAGATCAAGATGAAGCTAAAAAAAGTACTCAGAATTTGCAAACAAGCCTGTCGCAAACTGAGCGCGAATTACTTGCCATGCAAAAACTCAATGAGGAACAAGAAAAATTCAAGATCTCTTTGAAAGAAAAGATCACATCATTGCTTGTAGAACTCGATCAAAAAGACCGAAGGCTAGGGGCCCAAGCTGCTCGGCAGGCTTTATTACAAGACGAGCTTGTTACAGCTAAAAGAAAGATGGAAATAGTACAAAGCAAAAACGCTGCTTCAAACCAATTTACGCAGACGGTAAAGGAGCAATTGGCTGAGGCATTGCTCAACTTGAGCAAGATGCAAAAAGACCGTGAACACGCAAATCGTGAGGTGCTTACGCTGAGGGAGCAGCTTAAGAAAATAGAAGATAACTCTCTAACAGACAAACGTTCTATTGAAGCCAAGCTCGCGACGGCACTTGCGGCTGTTACGACTGCAGAGGATCAATCTGAACAGGTTCAAGAACAACTTAAGCAGGCATTGGCTACAAAGCTGATGGCTGAAAGCCAATCTGCCATTCAATTAGATGAAGCTAAAGAAAAAGAATTACTCAGGGCGCAAGCGATGGCGCTGCTTAAAGACAAAGAGAACGAGCTAAAAAAATCAGCCCAAGAGACCTTGCGGTTGGAAAAACAAACGATGATACTGAATGCGCAACTAGTTCAACTGCGCCAGCAAATGAGACAGCTTCAAGCGCTTTTGGAAATATCTGAAGAAAAAGATGTCGAAAGTCAAGTTTTGCTTCAAAATATGGGTAATCGTTTAAATGCCGCTTTGGCCAGAGCCGTTGTGCAGGAACGCAAGAACCGCAAACTTGAAGAGGCCGAGCGTAAGCGTCTTGAAGAAGAGAAAAAAGTGCTGAATGAGACTACGAAAGATCTTGAGAAGTATAGATCTGAATTTTTTGGCAGGTTGCGTGAACTTCTCAGTAAGCAGGAAGGCGTCAGAGTGGTTGGCGATAGATTTGTCTTTTCATCCGAAGTTCTGTTCGCGGCAGGTCAGACAAAACTCTCGCGTGATGGCCAAAAAGAAATTACCAAAGTTGGCCGCATTCTGAAGGAAATTATGACTGAAATTCCAAAGAATATTGATTGGATTATTCGGGTTGATGGGCATACTGACTCCACGCCTATCAAAAATTCAGAGTTTTTTGATGACAATTGGGATCTGAGCCAGGCCCGAGCGCTCTCAGTTGTCAGGTACATGATCTCAGAACTTGATATCCCGCCACAAAGGTTATCCGCAAACGGATTTGGGGAGTTTCAACCGATAAATCGTGAAGCAACGTCCGAAGCCAAAGCTCAAAACAGGCGGATCGAATTGAAGCTAACTGAGCGATAGTTGGGCTGGCAACTGTCCTATCTCGTTATTGTCTGTGTTTTTATGGCTTTAAATTGGCGGATAAATTGCCGCTCTCTTCTTGCCCTGTCTAAAAATAAAAAAGGGGTACATTCGTATACTAAACGTACCCTCTGCTAAGTCATTGCCAAAATACTGAAACATGGAACCATTATTTCATTAATCTGCAGTGAGTAGTGGTGGCTTGTTTCCGGATAACTGTGGTTTAGCTGGGCCCTCCATTTTCAGAGATATTTCTCCTTTGAGTACGCCTACCTTGACCAAACCACCCTTGGCAAGTTTCCCAAATAGGAGCTCTTCTGCCAAAGGTTTTTTGATATGCTCTTGGATGACCCTTGCCAGTGGGCGCGCGCCCATCTTTTGGTCATACCCTTTGTCAGCTAACCATTGGGCTGCAGCGGTCGTAAGCTCTATTGAAACATGTCGGTCCATTAGCTGAGCTTCCAACTGGAGAACAAATTTTTCTACGACTTGAAGAATTGTCTCTTTTGGTAAAGATGCAAAGCTAATGACAGCATCCAAACGGTTGCGGAATTCAGGTGTGAAAGTCCGCTCAATTGCTGCAGTATCTTCTCCCTCACGCCTGTCTCGTCCAAAACCAATGGCAGCCTTTGCCATTTCAGAAGCGCCAGCATTCGAAGTCATAATCAAAACAACATTGCGGAAATCAATGGATCGACCATTGTGGTCTGTCAAGGTTCCGTGGTCCATTACCTGCAATAAGATATTAAACACGTCTGGGTGCGCTTTTTCTATTTCATCTAACAATAAAACGCAGTGTGGATGTTGATCAACGCCATCTGTCAATTGACCACCCTGATCAAAACCGACGTAACCTGGAGGCGCACCAATCAGGCGACTCACAGCGTGTTTCTCCATATACTCAGACATATCGAAGCGCAAAATTTCAACGCCCAAAGTATCTGCAAGCTGTTTAGCAACTTCGGTTTTGCCAACGCCGGTTGGTCCGGCGAACAGATAGCTACCGATAGGCTTTTCAGGTTCGCGCAGACCTGCCCGAGCTAATTTAATTGCCGAAGACAGAGCTTCTATTGCTTTGTTTTGGCCAAATACGACACGCTTCAGGCTCGTCTCAAGATCTCTAAGGATAACAGAGTCGTCTTTACTGACGCTCTTTGGGGGAATCCTAGCTATTTTTGCAACAACAGCCTCAATCTCTTTGATGCCGATAGTTTTGCGACGTTTACTTTCTGCTACAAGATGCTGAGCTGCGCCCGCTTCGTCTATCACATCTATGGCTTTGTCGGGCAGCTTCCGATCACTAATGTAGCGCGCAGACAGCTCGACCGCGGATTTGATCGCATCTGCGGTATATTTGATACTGTGATGATCCTCAAAATATCTTTTAATGCCACGCAGAATTTTGACTGTGTCATCTACGCTTGGCTCGGTGACGTCAATTTTCTGGAATCGGCGACTGAGCGCGCGATCTTTTTCAAAATGTTGGCGGTACTCTTTGTAAGTGGTCGATCCCATAGTACGCAATTTACCGCCTTGCAGAGCAGGTTTAAGTAGGTTTGATGCATCCATAGCACCGCCAGAAGTTGCGCCAGCCCCTATAACAGTGTGGATTTCATCAATGAAAAGAACAGCATCCGGATGATCTTCCAACTCGTTCATCACCGACTTTAGACGTTCTTCGAAATCTCCACGGTACCTAGTGCCCGCTAAAAGTGCACCCATATCGAGTGAATAAATCGTTGTGTTTGAAAGAACTTCTGGTGTGTCACCTGACACAACTTGTCTGGCTAGACCTTCCGCAATCGCTGTTTTACCAACGCCGGGATCGCCAACAAGTAATGGGTTGTTTTTGCGCCTGCGGCAAAGCACCTGCACGCAGCGCTCCACTTCGGAGCTTCGGCCAATTAATGGATCAATATCACCCTCTTGGGCTTTCACGTTAAGATCAACGCAGTATTTAGCCAACGCAGATTCTTTCTTTTCTTCGCCTGACGCGCCCTCTAAACCTGATGTTTCTTCTTCGAACTCGCTCGCGCCAATTACAGGGCGTGATTCTCCAAAATTTGGATCTTTAGCCACGCCATGCGCAATAAAGTTTACAGCATCATAGCGCGTCATATCTTGTTCTTGCAGAAAATATGCAGCATTAGATTCACGCTCAGCAAAGATTGCGACAAGTACGTTTGCTCCCGTTACTTCTTTTCGTCCAGAAGATTGGACGTGGATCGCAGCGCGCTGGATCACTCTCTGAAAGGCTGCAGTGGGCACTGCTTCAGACCCCTCAATTTCAGCGACAAGACTCTCAAGACCGCTGTCGATGAATTCCACCAGGTTTGTTCGCAGTTGAGAAAGATCTACATCACAAGCTTTCAAGACCTTTTCCGCGTCTGGCTCGTCCAGCAGTGATAACAGCAGGTGCTCAAGTGTTGCAAATTCGTGCGAACGAGTATTCGCCAACGCGAGTGCTGAGTGAATTGCGTGTTCTAAAGTCGTTGAAAATGAAGGCACGGTATGGTGCTCCTTTATATGGGTCGAGCTGCTCACCAGCTTGTTAAGTACTTCCCTTAAAAATTGGTTGTTCTTTCTCAGTCTTCAAGTCTTTTTTGCGAAAATTATGCCAAGACTACTAAAATTGTATATTTTAGTCTTTAACAAATTTTAAAAATTGTCTTTTCTTCTGCGAATTTCGGCAAAAACTTCTGCATCGGTATTATTTCTCATTCCTAGGTTGTGCCGAGCCTCTGTACTATCTGGGCGCAAGAATGGGTTTGTTTCCAGCTCCTCTCTCAGCGTGGAAGGAACTGTTGGAATATTCCTTGATCGTTTTTTTGCTATTTCTCGGATACGATTTTGAAGAGCACTGTTTTTTGGTTCGATGGTGATCGCGAACCTTCCATTTGCCGCCGTGTACTCATGTCCAGAACAAACAATTGTGTCAGGATCAAGCGTTGCCAGCTTGCTGAGGCTCCCCCACATCTGATCTGGATCGCCTTCAAACAGGCGCCCACAGCCAAGGGCCATTAAGCTGTCGGCAGTGAACAAGAGTTTTGAATTACTGAAATGAATTGCAATATGCCCAATAGTATGACCGGAAACGTCGATTACTAAACCATTATTGGAGCCCACCGTGATGATGTCTCCTTCTACAACAGCTTCATCCAAAGGCGGAAGGCGATTTTGGTCTGCTTTAGCTCCGATGACCCTGGCAGGGTGCGATTTTAAAAGCTCCGCCAGACCATCGACATGGTCCTGATGGTGATGCGTCAGTAATATGTCAGTAAGCCGCCAACCTTTTTTGTAAAGAGCTTCGCTGATTGGGGCCGCCTCTGGTACGTCTACAAGCAATGTTTTGCCATCCGCGGCGTCATGCGCCAAAAAAGCGTAGTTATCTGATAAACAAGGAATTGTAATTAATTCAAACGACATGGTAAATTTAGCCTAATTATTTATATTACACTTAGTTTGGCTCATCTGAAAGATCAGTGCAATGCATCTAGACGTGCAAGACTTAAGAAATTTCTATTATCGACAAGCGCTGGGGAGGGCGACTCGAAGTGCGTTGCGCCAAGAGGTGGTACGAATATGGCCTGATACCAGCGGTCAAACGGTCGCAGGGTTTGGCTTTGCTATTCCCTTGCTACGTCCATTTTTGACAAAGTCCCGCCGAGTGATCGCTCTCATGCCGGGACCACAGGGTGTAATCTCTTGGCCGTCATGCTATGATAACGTTTCCGTCCTAACTGAAGATACCATGTGGCCGCTTGAGACCGGGCATGTCGATCGACTAATCGTTTTGCATGGGCTAGAAACAAGCGACGATCCAAGCTCCGTTTTGGAAGAAGCTTCGCGCGTTTTGGGCCCTGGTGGCCGCGCGCTCTTCATTGTGCCGAATCGTGTGGGTCTATGGTCGCGCAGTGAACATACGCCCATGGGATTTGGTCGGCCTTACACGATTAGTCAGCTCGAAACTCAGTTGCGCATACAGGGTTTCCTACCAGAGGAATCATCGACCGCCCTTTTTCAGTTACCGTCTTTCAAAAAGCGCTGGCAGAGGTTTGGGCCATTTCTGGAGAAGGTTGGCCGTAAAGCTCCTTTTTTGGCTGGAGGCGTTTTGATAGTTGAGGCAAGCAAACGTGTTCAGCCGCTTACCGGGAGCAAAGTTGAAAAAAAGACAAGAAAGGGATTGAGCGTACTTGACGGTTTTGGAAAGCCCAAGCCCAAATCCGTTTTGGTGCCTCTGAGGCCAACTCATAAATTAAAAATTTCATGAAATTATCTGATTCTTTTGCGATGAATCAGGTGTTTAAGTCGGTTTAATTTGAACTGCTTACGCCAAAGGTTGTTTTTCCAACCCATCCAAACGTTATTTTCTCATTGAAACTATGTCAATTAAATATGCGATGGGGTGTTGCTAGGTGCGAAAGGCTCTGCTAAACCCAGCGCGATTTTGTCGTAAACTGTCCGGCAGTGAATGCAACGTGAAAACCGTTTGGTTAATTGGCCAAGCTGTTGGACGTAAATCGGAAGGGTTGATGTGTCCGAACCAGCTTCGATCTCCTATAGCATCGCCGCGCGTTATGCGCAGGCTGTGTTTGAATTAGCTAAAGAGCAAAAGGCAATCGTCAAGCTTGAAGCTGATGTTGCTGAACTTAGCGAAGCAATTGAAGCTAGTGAAGAGTTGGTTTCTTTGATCAACTCTCCCATTTATAGTCGTGGCGAGCAAATTAGAGCGATCTCAGCAATTGTTAAGCAGATGGCGATTCTTGAGAGCTTAGGGAGCACCCTTGGCCTGATGGCATCGAAGCGGCGCCTGTTTGTGCTTCCAGCTCTTTTAGATCGTCTTAAAGATCTGATCGCTGATCATAAAAGCGAAGTGAGCGCGGAAGTAACATCTGCAAAAGTACTTAATAAAACACAGTCAGATAAACTATCCAAAGCAATCACTGCTAGTGTCGGAAAGACTGTCAAGTTAAAAGCAACCGTTGATGAAGACATCATTGGCGGTCTAATCGTAAAGGTAGGCTCAAAAATGGTTGATACATCAATTCGCTCGAAATTAATTTCCCTCCAAAATGTAATGAAAGAGGTCGGATAAATGGGTATCCAAGCAGCCGAAATTTCTGCAATTTTAAAAGAACAAATTAAAAACTTTGGCCAAGACGCTGAAGTTGCTGAAGTAGGGCGTGTGCTATCCGTTGGTGACGGCATAGCTCGTGTTCACGGCCTAGATCAAGTTCAGGCCGGTGAGATGGTCGAATTCCCTGGTGGGATCAAAGGCATGGCGTTGAACTTGGAGGCAGACAACGTTGGCGTTGTTATCTTTGGTAGTGATCGTGACATTTCAGAAGGTGACGTTGTTAAGCGTACAAATTCGATTGTTGACGTTCCCGCTGGTGACGAACTACTGGGACGCGTTGTCGATGGTCTGGGTAATCCGATTGACGGCAAAGGAGCGATCGAGTCCGCAGAGCGCCGCGTTGCGGACGTTAAAGCTCCTGGAATTATTCCGCGTAAGTCTGTCCACGAGCCGATGGCGACTGGTCTGAAGTCGGTTGATGCGATGATCCCAATTGGTCGCGGCCAACGTGAGCTGATTATTGGGGACCGGCAAACTGGCAAAACAGCTGTGGCGTTGGACGCGATTCTCAACCAAAAAAGCTATAATGAAGCTGCTGGAGATGACGAGAGTAAAAAGCTTTACTGCGTTTATGTTGCTGTGGGACAGAAAAGATCCACTGTTGCCCAACTAGTGAAAAAACTTGAAGAGAGTGGCGCGATGGAATATACTGTCGTAGTGGCAGCGACAGCTTCTGATCCTGCCCCGATGCAGTTTCTTGCACCTTATTCTGCGACCTCGATGGCGGAATTTTTCCGTGACAACGGTCGTCATGCGTTAATAATTTACGACGATCTTTCTAAACAAGCCGTTTCATATCGCCAGATGTCATTGTTGCTGCGTCGCCCACCAGGACGTGAAGCTTATCCTGGTGACGTTTTCTACCTTCACTCACGTTTGCTCGAACGCTCTGCAAAGTTGAATGAAGATAACGGTTCAGGCTCATTGACCGCTTTGCCGATCATTGAAACACAAGGTGGTGACGTATCGGCGTTTATTCCGACTAATGTAATTTCCATTACCGATGGTCAGATCTTTCTTGAAACAGAGCTGTTTTATCAAGGTATCCGTCCAGCGGTGAATACGGGCCTTTCGGTTTCACGTGTTGGATCATCGGCTCAGACATCCTCAATGAAAACTGTTGCTGGACCAGTCAAACTTGAGTTGGCTCAGTATCGCGAAATGGCGGCGTTTGCGCAGTTTGGTTCTGATTTGGATGCAGCAACTCAGGCATTGCTTAATCGAGGTGCACGGTTGACAGAACTTATGAAGCAACCTCAATATTCTCCTTTGACCAATGCCGAGATAGTTTGTGTGATTTTTGCGGGTACAAGCGGATATCTTGATGCAGTACCTGTCAAGGATGTAGGCCGCTTTGAGGCCGGTATGCTGGCACATCTTCGTAACAAGCATTCTGAACTGCTTGATTTCATTACTAAGGACGACCCGAAGATTAAGGGTGACGCCGAAGATAGAATTCGTGCGGCTCTTGATGAATACGCAGCAGACTTTGCGTAAGAGGAATAATCCATGCCAAGTCTTAAAGACTTAAAAAACCGGATCGAGAGTGTTAAAAATACTCGGAAGATCACAAAGGCGATGCAAATGGTTGCGGCGGCTAAACTGCGCCGCGCCCAAGAGTCCGCTGAAGCATCAAGGCCATACACAGAACGTTTTAACAGTGTTATGGGTGCTTTGGCGTCGTCCGTTAGTGGGTCCAAAAATGCTCCTAAATTACTAAGTGGTACTGGTGATGATCAGACTCACCTATTGGTAGTTTTAACAGCGGAACGAGGCCTTTGCGGTGGGTTTAATTCCAACATTTCCAGAATGGCAAAGAACCATGGTCATAAACTTCTAGCGGCTGGAAAGAATGTAAAAATCATTACCGTTGGAAAAAAAGGCCGTGATAATCTTAGACGTGATTTTGGAGATTACTTTATTGCCCATGTTGATCTTTCTGACGTAAAACGGGTTGGCTACGCAGACGCCCAGTCCATAGCAAAGGACGTACTAAGCCGTTTTGACAGCTTCGAGTTTGAT
>CAJWEI010000053.1 GCA_913031285.1 uncultured Alphaproteobacteria bacterium
AGTAATTTAGTCAATGTGTCTGACATGTTCTGCAGAAACTGTTTAAAAGCTGCTGCGTATCTTTTATCTTTAAGCAGAATTACAGCCCAGCGCATAAAAAAACATTTATGTAGTTTATCAATTTTTTCTTAAACACATCATCCAAAACGCACGAACATACTTTTAAAACCTTAGAGGCCATGTTAGGCGGTCGCAGAACTTAAAGGGTGGGCATCAAGTCTACCGTTACATAAAAGGACTGTATCATGGCTCTTGAACGCACATTCAGTATTATCAAGCCGGACGCCACACGCCGTAATTTGACCGGTAAAATCAACGCAAAATTTGAAGAAGCGGGTCTGCGCATTGTTGCACAAAAACGTATCCACATGACCAAATCTCAAGCTGGAGTCTTTTACAGGGTTCATGCCGAGCGCCCATTTTTTGACGAACTCTGCGAATTTATGTGTTCGGAGCCGGTTGTTGTTCAAGTTTTGGAAGGTGAAGGCGCTATATCTAAGAATCGTGAAGTAATGGGGGCAACGAACCCTACTGATGCAGCTGACGGGACAATCCGCGCTGAATTTGCGCAATCAGTTGGCGAAAACTCTGTTCATGGTTCAGATGCACCAGAAACTGCTTCAGAAGAAATCGCTTATTTCTTCTCTGGTCTTGAGTTGGTTGGCTAAGTCAAACAATCGATTTGCAGATCACTTTTTAGTTTTGGCCCTTAGTTCTAATACTCTGTTTTGATCCAAATAATTATCAAGCTTAGCTCGTAAGGGAGTTTTCATTTGTTGTATAACCGATTGTTTTCAAAATTTTTAAGGATTATTTTTTGGGGCTTTAGCAAAAGGTTAATGAAAACCTTGGAACCTGATGAAATTACATAATAACCGATAGTATCATGCTGGATGCCATTCCTTTGACCAATAAACGGTAGTATAATAGGATCTACGATTACGGCTTTTAAAAGGGCGAGATCTAAGGTTGGACCAATACCAAGACAGAAGAAACGTCGTCAAGTATTCGAGAGGCCCTTTGCAAATTGGCACAAAGTGCGTAGAGCTGCAGCGTATTCTTCGTCTGCGATCGTCATTGCGACCCTTAAATGGCCTGCGGTGGACTTACCAAAACTTTCGCCCGGCATTACTGCAATATGATGCCGATCAAGCAGGCGGTTTGCAAACTCAATTCCGCTTAAACCTGTCTCTCTAATATCAAGCATTACATACATGCCGCCCTTAGGATCAATTACCTTTACATTTTGAAATTCTGCTAAAATGCTCAACGTTATTTTGCGCCTTCTCGCAAAAGGAGCCGCTATTTTTTCTTCAAATTTAATGCCCATCGCCAATGCAAAAAGCGCGGCTTCTTGAATAAAACCGGCGACTCCGTAAGTAGTATTCGTGGCAAAATCGGTGAGACAAGCGATCATGTCTGCTGGTCCGATGACCCAACCAATGCGACTACCGGTCATGGCATGGCTTTTTGACATAGAACCAATGACGAGTGTGCGTTCTTGCATATTTGGCAAACTGCGCGGTGATATATGTCTTGAAGACCATATTAGCGTTTCATAAACTTCATCCGATATCAACCAAAGATCGTAGGTTTTGCAAACATCGGCAATCATTTTCATTGTATCATGCGAGTAGATCGTACCTGAAGGATTATTGGGAGAATTTATAAGCAGTGAGCGAGCACCTTTTAAATGTTTTTCCAAATCGGTCCGTTGCGGTTGAAAGTCGTAGGAAGATTTTGTCGGTACGGACACTGCCTCAAGACCCTGCGCACGCAGCGTTGGTGGATATGTCGCGTAAAATGGTTCTACATACAGCGCGCGATCCCCAGCGTCACATGTTGCGGCATGCGTTGCAAAAAGACCTGCTTGACCTCCCGGAGTTATGAGGACGTTTTCGACGCTTGTCAGGACGCCAGTTCGCGCCTGCACGCGTTCGGCTACAGCTCGGCGTAGACTGGTTATTCCTGGGACCTTAGCGTAACCTGTGTTGCCTGCTAGAGCTGACTCATGCATTGCGTCCAAAATGCTTTTATCTGTAGCGATGTCATGTTCTCCAATAGAAAGTTCGGTAACTTTGACGCCTTTAGATATCATTTGCCGCGCCTTCGAAAATACTTCCCAGCCATCGGAACCAGCTTCGTTAATATTATTTATGCGATGGGATTGCTGCAAGATTTTGCTCCCTGATTTTATATTGTAATTGCAATCGACAACGCCAAAATGTCAAATAGTGGAGCGTTGTAATGTATGCATCCTAGTATAGGCCTACCAAATTAAAAGATATTCTTGTTTACGGTATTTGTTAAATTGATTGAACTGGCTATTTCTTTATTCATTTTAAATTCTGATCAAAGTTGTTAAGTCACGGTGAAAGCGCCTTGGAAGGGCAAAAGCTGATGACTATAATACATTTACGAAATTCTCTTAAGCGCAAAAAAGAGCGATTTATTCCATTGGATCCCGAAAATGTGCGTATGTATCTATGCGGGCCGACAGTTTACGACCGTGCACACCTTGGTAATGCGCGAAATGTCATAATGTTTGACGTGCTGTTTAGACTTATGAGGCGAGTTTATGGATCTAGCAAAGTGACGTACGTACGCAATATTACTGATATTGACGATAAGATAAATCAGCGGGTAAAATCATCTGGTCGGGATATAAGAGCGATCACCGATGAAACAGCGTCATGGTATCTCGAGGATATGGCTTCGCTTGGTAACCTTGATCCAACACATACACCACGAGCTACGCAATATATTGATGAAATGATTGAGATGATAGCAGATCTTATTGCTAAAGGACACGCTTATGAAGCGAAAGGCCATGTTCTTTTTTCCGTCAAAAGCTATGATAAATATGGTTGTCTGTCAGGGAGGTCAGTTGAAGATATGATCGCTGGTGCGCGGGTAGAAGTAGCGCCTTACAAGCGCGATCCTATGGATTTTGTGCTTTGGAAACCATCCTCACCAGATATTATTGGCTGGAATAGTCAATGGGGTAGGGGTCGCCCAGGTTGGCACATTGAATGTTCCGCTATGTCATACGCTCTTTTAGGACCTTCATTTGATATTCATGGTGGCGGCAATGATTTACAATTTCCCCATCATGAAAATGAAATTGCCCAAAGTTGCTGCGCCTATCCAGACTCGGAGTTTGCCAATGTCTGGATGCACAATGAAATGTTGCAAGTTGAAGGCAAAAAAATGTCTAAATCTTTGGGTAATTTCTTTACGGTGCGCGATCTTTTAGACGAGGGTTATTCTGGTGAAGTGATCCGTTTTGTCTTTTTATCAACGCACTACAGCAAACCTATGGATTGGACTGAAGCTAAAGCTGTTGAAGCGGAGAAAATTCTTCGTAAATGGCGGAAGATGACAGATTCTAGCTTTGCATCGGAAGAGGTAAGTCAAGTGGTCTTAAATGCGGTTGCTGACGATCTCAATACGGTTAGTGCGATGGTTGAGCTGCATGCAATTGCTGCACGCGGCGATTCAGATCAACTCAAAGCGTCGGCCTCATTGCTTGGCTTGCTAGGCGATGATATGGGTAATTGGGCTCGTAGGATCGATCTGTCTTATTGGGAAAACAAACTTTCGGAGGCTCGCCAAACTGCTTTGCAATCCAAGGATTTCACCAAACTTGATCACTTAAAGTCAGTTTACATTTCTGCGGGCCTCGATGTGAGAATGAGTAAAACAGGTGTAGAGCTGGTGCCTACTGCAGGCTTTGATATAGGCAAGTTGGACGATATCGAATAGTTAGAAAACGGCAGATCGTGCCATAGCAAGCAACTGGGCGAGCTTATGATAAAAGAAAAACTATATATTTACGACACCACGTTGAGGGACGGTGCGCAAACACAAGGTGTTCAATTCTCGTCTCAAGAAAAACAGCATATAGCATCTGCTTTAAACGATCTGGGTGTAGATTATATCGAAGGCGGGTGGCCTGGGTCTAACCCGACAGACAATGAATTCTTTGCCCATCGCCCCGATACCACAGCGATTTTTACTGCCTTTGGAATGACTAAACGGGCGGGTATGTCAGTTGCTAATGATGATGTACTAGCAGCGGTAGTAAACGCGGGCACTTCGGCAGTTTGTCTTGTTGGAAAGACCCATGATTTCCAGGTTGAAAAAGCGCTTGGCATTACACTTGATGAGAATCTTGGCTCAATAGCACAATCAATGGAGCATTTGGTTGCGAGTGGCCGAGAGGCACTTTTTGATGCCGAACATTTCTTTGATGGATACAAATCAAATCCAGATTATACGATTAAATGTGTAAAAGCAGCTTACGAAAACGGAGCACGATGGATTATTCTTTGCGATACAAACGGTGGAGCATTACCATTTGAGATTAGCGATACCATAGGCGCGGTTATACAAGCGGGCATTCCGGGAGATCATCTTGGTATTCATACGCATAACGACACTGAAAATGCGGTGGCAAATTCTTTAACTGCAGTTTTAGCGGGTGTTCGTCAGGTTCAAGGAACATTAAATGGATTGGGAGAACGTTGTGGAAACGCTAATTTAGTCTCTCTTATACCGACGCTCCTACTAAAAGAACCATTTGCAAGCCTTTTTGACACAGGCATACAAGCGCATTCTCTCAAAACACTTACACGTCTATCGCGTCTTCTCGATGATATCCTAAATCGTGTATCGGTGCGTCAAGCGCCCTATGTTGGAGCGTCAGCATTTGTTCATAAGGCAGGCTTACATGCCAGTGCCATTTTGAAGGATCCAAACACCTATGAGCACATAGATCCAGCTTTGGTCGGAAATGAACGTCTTATTCCCATGTCTGATCAGGCTGGGCAATCAAGCCTGCGCCAGCGTCTCAACGCGGCTGGCATAAAGGTAGACAAGGGTAATCCAGCTCTGGGAAGAATACTAGACATGATAAAAACTCGCGAGGCGCAAGGGTATTCCTATGACACGGCTCAGGCTAGCTTTGAGCTTTTAGCACGACGCGAATTAAACCAGAGTCCTAATTTCTTTGAAGTAAAGCGCTATCGGGTGTCAATTGAGAGGCGTAAAAATAAGTATAATAAGATCGTCAGTCTTTCCGAAGCCATGGTGGTCGTCAAAGTGGGAGACGAGAAAAAACTATCTGTAAGTGAATCTATGGATGAAAAGGGATCTGATCTCGGCCCAGTAAATGCGCTCGCCAAAGCTCTTTCAAAAGACCTTGGCCCCTTCCAGACTATAATTAACGATATGAGATTGGTAGATTTTAAAGTGCGCATTACCCAAGGCGGGACGGAAGCTGTCACGTGCGTCGTCATTGATTGTGAGGATTGTCAAGGGCGACGATGGGCCACAGTTGGTGTCTCTGCCAATATTGTTGACGCCAGCTTCGAAGCACTTCTTGACGCAATCAACTGGAAACTAATTCGTGATTACAGACCTATCTAAGGCTGTTTTCATAAAGTAAGGCCTAAATTGGCATAAGAAATGCGAGGTAAAGTAAGATCTTTAATCAAGATATTCTTGCGTGTGCTGGCCTTCTGGAACGAGGTGATCCTGTTCGATTTCGCGCGATTATGTCAACACCGGTTGAGATACGAGCAAAATTATTTCCAGTTTTTGCGTTTAATCTGGAAGTGGCGCGTGCTCCATGGGTGACAAAAGAAGCTATAATTGCTGAAATGCGTTTGCAGTGGTGGCACGATGCATTAGCGGAAATTGCTATTGGAAAAATTGTTCGGCGTCACGAGGTCGTTAGTCCGCTTTCAACGTTCATAACACCGGATGCGGCACGCGACTTACAATCTGTTGTTAATGCGCGTCGCTGGGATATCTATCACGAACTCTTTGAAGATGAAGACGCATTTGAGGGGTATATTCTGAAGACATCTTCAACCCTATTGAAAGTTGCAGCGCAGGCTTTGGGACCCGCAGAGACCAATACTGTTGAAAAATTTGGCTTTGGCGTTGGACTAGCTAATTTTTTTGTTGCTGTACCGCGGCTGCTAAAGCTTGGCCGGTCGCCTCTAATTCACGAAACTCCAGAGTTTGTAAGAGGCTGGGCCATCAAAGGACTAGCCGATCTAAAAAAGGCGCGCTGCTCACGCCATAAGGTATCTGTTCAAGCAGGAAAAGCCCTACTTAGTGGCTGGCAGGCAGAGCACATTCTCAAGCAAGCTGTCCATCGACCAGAACATATCTTTACCGGAGCGAAAGTCCCTAGCAGATTTTGGGATAGCTCTGTTTTGTCCCTGCGGGCTATAACTGGCCGGTGGTAGCAGACGTTTTTTTGTTGGAGTTTCTTGACAGCCAAACCAAAGCTATTACGGCAATCAATATAAGCGGTATCATAGCAAGATTTACTGAAATCCAGCCACTAAGAACTGAGCCTCCAGAACAATTCATCAAACCACCCGAGGCAAAGGAAGCGACTGTCACACTGCCAAAAACTAAAAGGTCGTTAATACCCTGAACACGCCCGCGCTCATTAGGCTGATATGCCTCTGCAAGCATTGTTGTTGCACCTATAAATCCAAAATTCCAACCAAGGCCAAGTAATATCAAAGCTACAAAGAAGTTAGGTACAGCAACACCACTTAAGGCTGAACAGCAGGAAATGCCTAAAAAAACGAGTCCAACAGAAATAATCTTTTCAGCGCCAAAGCGGGTGATTAGTAAACCCGTAATGAAAGACGGTAAAAACATTGCCAGCACGTGTGAAGAAACCACATCTGCTGCCCTATTTTCACCATAACCACATCCAACCACAGCCAATGGAGTCGATGTCATCATTAGGTTCATCAGTGAATAACTTACCATCCCACAGATCATTGAAACTGCAATTTTTGGATCCAACAGAAGCTCTTTTCTGGACCGCATCGGCAGTATACTCTCAGCCATTTCTTGTTTCTTACCCGTTTTCAAAAGCAAAAAGATGAATGATCCGCCGATATTTAAACCAATTACGGTCAAATACGTTGCCAGATAAGGAACCGCCAGTGCATAAGCTGTCACTTTAACCAACTGAGGCCCAATAATAGCAGCAAGCAGTCCACCCGCCAAAACATATGAGATGGCTTTTGGGCGAAATGCCTCGGATACATTATCAATTGCTGCAAATCGGTAAAAACCTTGTGCAGACATATAAACCCCCGTCAAAAGGCTGCCGAAAAGAAAAACCCCAAAAGATCCAACATAAAGGCCAACAGAACCAACTAATGCTCCTAATGCTCCCCCGAACGCACCAATAAAAAAACCTATTTTGCGCCCATATCTTTGCATTATTCTTGATAGAAGGGGAGCGGTCACCATAGAGCCCAGTACAATCATCGTAATGGGTAGGGTAGCAAAACAAATATTTGTCGACAGGGATTGCCCAGCCAGACCTCCAAGGATAAAAATCATCGGCATCTGAGAGCCGATTGTCGCCTGTGCCATAATCAACACAAGAACATTGCGTTTGGCAAATTCATCTGACCTTACTATTTGCATTTCAACCGTGTTAATCTTCCTGTATAAAGAACGCAAGAGCTTGCCTAGGCTCCAGGCGGCACGAGGTTTCAGCATAACCTATTAACTATCAGAATTACCTTTTAACTAAAGGTGCTACGTATGTTGCGCCTGTTAGAAGCTCCCTGCACAGTCAATAGAAAGAGTCAAAGTATTTAGAAAAGTGAGCACATGACTTTCAAAGCACCTGATCTGTCTGGACGTGTAATAAAATCCGAGATTTGTATTCGGGAAGGGACGGCTTGGCTATCGGCGAAAGAACCGAGATTTGCCTATGCCTTACAAAGGACAGGTCCGTTGTCGTTACGTCTTCGGCCAGATGGATTTCAGAGACTTTTGAGTGCTATTATTAGTCAGCAGGTCAGCGTTACTTCCGCAGATGCTATCTGGAGGCGCATGGAATCAGCTAAATTAACAAGTCCCAAGGCAATTTTAGCTGCAAGTGATCAGGAATTGCGCTCCGTAGGCCTTAGCAGGCAAAAAAACAAATACGCAAAAGCGTTATCACAGGCTGATATAGATTATGCGAGTCTGAGGACTTTATCCACTGAAGATATTGTAAAGATATTAACAAAAGTTTCAGGGATTGGCAATTGGACCGCTGAAATTTATGTGATGTTTAGCCTTGGGCGGGCCGATGTGTTTGCGCCTGGCGATCTTGCTCTTCAGGAATCGGTTAGGATGCTGTTTAAATTGTCAAAAAGACCAAAAGAAAAAGAACTCAGCGCAATGTCTAAAGATTGGAAACCTTGGCGGGCAGTTGCTGCCCGGCTATTGTGGGCGTATTATGCTCATGTCAAATCACGGGAGGGTATTACATGACACGTGTTTTAAATTCTGGACGGAAAGAGCCGGTTTCGGGAAGTATACGGTCCGTGGTCGTATTCCTGCATGGTTATGGTGCCAATGGTGCTGATTTACTGAGTATCGCAGATGTACTGAGTGAGCATTTGCCGGATACTTTGTTCGTTGCGCCAGATGCTCCTGAAACATGTCCAGGCAGCTCAACAGGATATCAGTGGTTTCCAATCCCTTGGCTCGACGGCTCGAGCGAGGAAACTTCTAAGCTTGGTATGGACGCCGCCTGTGCTGATCTCGATGCCTTTTTGGATTTTTTGATTGTTGAAGAGGATAT
Source organism: uncultured Alphaproteobacteria bacterium (assembly GCA_913031285.1). GTDB lineage: Bacteria > Pseudomonadota > Alphaproteobacteria > Rhodobacterales > Rhodobacteraceae > LFER01. The sequence goes on from CAJWEI010000053.1 coordinate 8,627, forward strand.
TTTACCAGAGCAAGTTGCATTATTTGGCTTTTCACAGGGAACTATGATGGGCCTGCAAGTCGCTCCGCGTCGCGAGGATGCCTTTGCCGGCATTATAGCATTTTCCGGCCGTCTGCTTGAGCCCGAACTTTTGATGGATGAAGTGCAAAATACGCTACCAGTTTTGTTGGTACATGGTGATAAGGATGAAGTCGTTCCACCGGATTCAATGTCTAAAGCTGCCGTTGGTCTTGAAAAAGCTGGCTTTAAAGAAGTTTTTGCTCATGTCATGGAGGGAACAGGTCATGGCATCGCTCCAGATGGATTATCCGTTGCTCTTGCATTCTTACGCGACAAGTTGAGCTTTTAGAATCTCATGAGTATTTCATTGCATATCCGCTAGCAATTTATACTAACGTGTAAATAGGAGCTACATTATGGCTATTGAAATCGATTGATAGCAAGATATAGTAATCGAAGGTAGGAATTACGCCTTTGAGAAAAACTGAAAATAGTCGCTTAAGGACGCTAAAAGATGAAAGATTTATTTAGGACCGATTTCGTAAGAGAGCCTTCGGTGCTTAAACACAATCCTGCGTTGGTTTTAAATGCAGACTACAGGCCGCTTTCCTATTATCCTCTTTCATTATGGTGCTGGCAGGATGCGGTCAAAGCGGCTTTTATGGACCGGGTGGATATTGTCGCGGAATACGACGACTATGTGCACAGTCCCTCAACACGAATACGAATACCGTCAGTTGTTGTATTGAAAGATTATGTTAAACCTCAGAAGCGTGTAGCGTTCACGCGCTTCAATTTATTTTTGAGGGACGGTTTTCAGTGTCAGTATTGTGGTTCAAGAGGAGACTTGACGTTTGATCACATAGTGCCAAGGGCTAATGGCGGTGTGACAAGTTGGGAAAATGTTGTGGCGGCCTGTAGTAAATGCAACCTTAAAAAAGGCGCGAACTCCTTGCGCCGTGCGGGTATGAAGCTTTTTCGACCGGCCCGACAGCCGTCTTCAGAAGAACTTAGAAATTCAGGGCGCCAATTCCCACCGAATTATCTGCACGATAGCTGGATGGATTTTCTTTATTGGGATAGCGAACTAGACGCTTAACCACACTTCGCTGCTAAAAACACCGCTAACTAAGATATACGGTAAGCCTAAAGGGCTTATGCTTTCATTAAATTGCTCCAATTAATTTTCAATTTATAAAGATCAATAATTGATATTGGATCGTGCAGCTCTTGTCTCCGTTTTGGAACAAAATAGGCTACTTGGTGCCGTAAGCAAAACATCTGCGACTGCTAGTAAATTTCGTATGTCCATATATACGGCCGGTCTTAAACAAAAATAAGTTCCCAACACAGCGTGCATTAAACTAGAAGCCTCTGGAATTGCGGTTTAAAAAGAGGACCTATTTCTGTAAGTATGGTTATAGATAATAATTAACTTATGGGGTATTATAATACCTATTTTCTAAGTAATTGTATTAAATGATTTTTTGACAGTTTTTTATAATTGACTGTCAATCTGGTTGCTTTATACGTGTGTTTCTTAAAAGCGTAAATAAAAGAGCGCGCCACAACCAGACGAAACAAGGACTGCCCTAAAATGAAAACCTTTTCTGCAACCCCTGCAGACATAGAAAAAAAATGGATTCTGATTGACGCTGAAGGCGTTGTTCTTGGCCGTTTGGCATCTATTGTCGCAATGCGCTTGCGCGGGAAACATAAACCATCTTTTACTCCGCACATTGATTGCGGAGATAACGTTATTATCATTAACGCTGAAAAGGTTCAGCTCACTGGTAAAAAACGCGAAGAAAATTTTTACTGGCATACAGGATACCCGGGGGGCATAAAGTCCCGTACAAAAGAGCAAATTCTAACAGGCAAACATCCGGAGCGCGTTGTTACAATTGCAGTCAAGCGTATGTTGCCAGGCAACACATTAAGTCGTAAACAGATGACAAATCTGCGTGTGTATGCCGGTCACGAGCATCCCCATGAGGCACAATCGCCGGAAGCGCTTGACGTGAAATCAATGAACCCCAAGAATACACGGATAGGCTAAAAATGACTGAAGAAATGAAATCCTTAAGTGATCTAGAAGTAGTAGCAGACGCTCCTCAAGAAGTTGTTGAAACTGCCGTCGCCCGAGAACCTGTTCGCGATGATTTAGGTCGTGCATATGCAACCGGTAAACGTAAAGATGCTGTTGCCCGTGTATGGATTAAACCAGGTTCTGGGAAAGTAAATGTAAACGGAAGAGAAATGAATGTCTATTTCGCGCGTCCCGTTTTGCAAATGATCCTTCGCCAACCTTTTAGGGTTGCAGGCGTAGTAGACCAGTTTGACGTTACTGCCACTGTGAAAGGCGGGGGGCTTTCAGGTCAGGCTGGTGCAGTTAAGCATGGTATTTCGAAAGCATTGCAGCTTTATGAACCGAATTTGCGCGGAGCTTTGAAAGGGGCGGGTTTCTTGACTCGTGACAGCCGCGTTGTAGAGCGAAAGAAATACGGTAAACGCAAAGCTCGCAGGAGCTTCCAATTCTCCAAGCGATAAGACTTTCTATAATATAATATATAAATACAAGGGCTTACATATTTGTAAGTCCTTTTTTTATCGCGACGATGAAGGCCCAGAGATAAAAACACGTTTCATCTAAAGCTTTCAAAGCATTAATTTAGCATAACTTATGCTTTTTTTGAATTGATACAAAAGGATTCTTGATTGGTCATTTTCAAACTTGATTTGATATACTTGCGAAAACTTTCTATGGCGATAGGTGACAGATTGGGATTAGAATATCTAGACACTACAATTCATTGTAGCGAAGATGCCAAACGCATCGCCAAGCGACGCCTACCGGACATTATATTCGGTTTTGTTGAAGGTGGAACAGGCCGTGAAGTAGGTATGAAAGATAACATGTCTGCTTTTGATAGAATTAAGCTTCAACCGCGGGTTTTACAAAACATAGATCAGCGTATTATGGGAACGAATTTCCTAAACCAGAGTTTTGACATTCCTTTTGGAATTGCTCCAATGGGGATGTGTAACATCGTGCACCCCTTCGCAGATCGGATTATGGCAAAGGCTGCGGCTAAATATAAAATGCCATTAGGCATATCTACTGCAGCGTCTAGTCTTCTTGAGGATGTCTATAAGTGGGCTCCCGAAAGCGGCTGGTTTCAGCTTTATGTTCTGCCCCCAATGGAGCATGCTATGTCATTAGTCGAGCGGGCAAAGAATTGCGGATATAAAACTTTGGTGTTAACGGTGGATACGCCTCAAGTCAGTAGGCGGATTAGGGATTTGCGCAGTGGGTTTTCGGTAGATTTTAAAATTGGATTGCGCCAATTTATAGATTTTGCTACCCACCCTGTGTGGAGCCTGCGTATGTTGCGAGCAGGTCGTCCGGAACCGGCAAACTTTCCGACAGATAGAGCAAAGTTTGATCGTAATGCCAGTAGGGCATTGGCAGATTGGGCCTTTTTAGAAAAGTTGCGCGACTTATGGCCTAATAACTTGATTGTTAAAGGTGTGACCTCATTCTCGGATGCTCAAAAGATTCAAAAACTTGGAATTGATGCAATCTATGTGTCAAACCATGGTGGCCGCCAGTTGGATAGCGTTCCAGCTGCGATCGATATATTGCCTCATATACGTCGTGCCGTTGGGCCAGATTACCCTTTGATCATGGACAGTGGCGTGCGGAGCGGTGAAGATATCCTCAAAGCGTTTGTATTGGGGGCTAATTTGGTGATGCTTGGCCGTCCAATTATGTTTGCACTTGGTGCTGGAGGTGCGAACGGTCTAAATAGCCTGATCGAAGGATTGAAGTACGATTTATCTACAGGAATGGCTCAAATAGGATTGAAAGATATTTCGGACGCGGGTCCTGATAATTTGGCTAAGACGGATATGGTCCTGCCTTATGCATCTCCGGAACGACTTGGGCTGAACGGGTAACTTAGAATGGAGAGACCTTATGAACGAAATCTCTGAGGCGATTAGGGGTGGTGAGATCTTAGCTCGCGCACTTAAAGAAAAAGGAGTCGAGCATGCCTTTACGCTTGCGGGAGGGTTCTGCAATCCAGCTCTGGAAGGTTTCATGAAATGCCAAATGCCAGTTATCAATTGTCCGCATGAACAAGTTGCCGGTCATTTGGCAGACGGCCATACGCGAATAACACGCAAACCATCTATTTGCCTTGTTGGTCCGGAGGGTTTTGCTAATGCAGTTCCCGCAATGCTTGAAGCTAGTGGAGAACGCTCGCCAGTGATTTTTGTCACAGGTTCATCCACTCTCAAACGTCAAGGTGCAAGTGGGTTTAAAGAAATTGACGACGTGGCAATTGCTGCACCCCTTGTAAAATATTCTGTTCAAATCACCGATGGAGAAAGAATAAGCGAATTCGTAGACCGAGCCTGGACAGCAGCAACGACGGGATATCCGGGGCCTGTTCATATTAGTTTACCTGTCGATCTTATGTTTTCATCATTCCTCGCAGATGCTGGACGTCAGGAACGCCCTTTTGACCGGACAGACAAGCCAATTCCGAGGGCTTGGCCCGAGCCAAAAGCACTACAGCGTATTGTCTCAAGATTAGAAGGCGCCAAGAAACCAATAATCATTGCTGGGCATGGTATTTGGTGGTCTGGAGGCGAAAAACAACTAGAAAAATCTGCCATAGCTCGTAAGATTCCAGTTTTCAATGTACCCTATCATCAAAAGTTACTTGGCGAAGGGTGCAACGCCTATATGGGTCTTGCAGATTTCCATCAGTATCATCCATCCAAACAAGCCATTCATGAAGCTGATGTGGTATTAATGATCGGAGGTCGCTTGGACAATCAGATGAACTTCGGTAATCCACCATTTTTTCCGGAGAGCACACACTTAATCTGTATAAACGGGAGTCATGAAGAGCTTGAATATAACCGCGCTGCAGATGATATATTACTTGCTGACCCAGAAGCATTTTTACAAGCAATCGAAGCAGGTGGCCCGACTTGGCAGAAGTGGTTTGATTTACAAAAAGAACGACGCGGAAAATGGGTTGCACAGTGGTATGAGCATGCCGCCAAAGAGGCAGAGACTGACCTTAAAGAAGATCGCAAAATGCATCCACTCCAACTTTCTCTGGATGTACAGAACGAATTGGAGGACGAAGATTGGCTTGTTTTTGATGGCGGTAATACTCATTTTTGGTCAGAGATTGGCGTAAATATGGCAGGTTGGCGTGGTCAAAAGCTTGGTGGAATTTTACATCCAGGTAACTATAGCCTTTTGGGCGTGGGCGTTAGCTTTGCCTTGTCGGCCAAAGCGGTCCATCCAAATAAAAATGTTGTTCTTATTTCGGGTGACGGGGCCTTTTTATCAGGAGGCCTATCTATAGAGGCGTCTTTTCAAGAAAATCTCCCAATCACTGTTGTGATTGATAATAACGGTGGCTTAGACTGTATCAGTCAACAACAAGAGCGTTTATTCGAGTCTGGTCAGCATTTTGCAACAGATTTCCGTGATATCCCGTTTCATAATTTGTTTGAAGGACTGGGTGGACACGGAGAGCTTGTCGAGCGACGCAAGGATCTGATGCCCGCTCTCAAACGAGCGATGCAAAGCGGTAAAACTGCCTGCGTGAATGTCAAATGCCGCGGTGTAATAAGTCCCATTGTTGCCGCTACCTCTGACAAACGCGATAAAGCGTCTATTGAGTAATGGCTCTTATCACATCACATGCGCTTAATGGGTCGGACGGAACACATGCAGGTGGCATACCTGTACGCTTGGTTACCAGCAATGCGCCTTATACGCCTCTTATTGAAACCCATATGGATGAAGGAGGCAGATTATCTCAAGAGGTTGACCCAACTAAAATCAATGCTGAACTATCTTTTGACCTTATTTTTCGAACAGGGCCTTATTGGGCGACCCGCATGGTTTCCGACAGATCATTACGGATCAATGAGGAGATAGTCATTCGCTTTAGAATGCCTAATCCTGAGGGACATTATCACATGCCAATTATTTTAAACCCAAATTCATATTCAATTTGGATATCAGGAGAATAATAAATGGCTGATGGATTGAATATGTCGCGCCGAATCAGGCGTACTCCCTATACTGATCGGGTGGAAATTGCAGGCGTAAAAGGGTTTTCCGTTGTTAACCACATGTTGCTTCCCAAAGCTTATTCACGCTCAGTTGAAGAGGATTACTGGCATTTACGTGAACATGTTCAAGTCTGGGATGTCTCATGCCAGAGACAGGTACAAATTCAGGGCAAGGATGCTGCGGAATTAGTTCAGCTCATGACTCCAAGAAATTTGACAAATGCTATTGTTGGTAACTGTCTTTATGTTCCACTTACCGATGTAGCTGGAGGGCTAATTAATGATCCCGTTCTTTTGAAACTCAGCGATGATAAATACTGGCTCTCTATTGCCGACAGCGATGTTCTTTTATGGGCAGAAGGATTGGCGCTTGGAAAAGGATTGAACGTTCAGCTAAGCGAACCTGATGTATCGCCGCTTGCAATTCAAGGACCAAAGGCGGATGACTTAATGGCCTCAATCTTTGGCGAAAGTATCCGCAAAATTGGATTTTTTGAGTTTTCTTGGGTATTCTTCAAAGGCACGCGTCAACTTATTGCGCGATCGGGCTACTCTCGTCAGGGAGGTTTTGAGATTTATCTGGAAGGTGCTCACTTAGGAGGTGAATTATGGGATACGGTTTTGGAGGCTGGTCAACAGTATAATATTGCACCGGGCTGTCCGAATTTGATCGAACGTATAGAAGGTGGTCTTTTATCGTACGGCAACGAAATGACGCGTGCAAATAATCCGCTTGAAATAGGGTTGGAGAAATATTGCTCTCTAGATGGCACAGTGAATTATATTGGTCGCAAGGCAATAGAAAATATTGCTCAAAAAGGACCTAAGCGGAAAATCTATGGCGTCCTGTTTGACTCACCCGCTTGCCCAACATGCTCTAAGCCTTGGGTAGTAAAGCACGGGGAGGTTGCGGTTGGACAGATCACATCTGCTGTTTTCTCTCCGCGCCTTGAAAAAAACGTGGGTGTGGGCCTCGTCGAAAAAGGTTACTGGACTGCTGGGCTCGAGGTATCTGTCACATTGCCTGACGGTCAAATCCACAGAGGACAGTTATCAAATCTTCCATTTGCCTAAGATTTAATTTTGTCTAACCGCTGCGCTATATAGCCAGCAAGCTCACTGGCTTGGGCTGAAAGGCTAATCTTTGACTTGGTTATAATTGCAATGTGGTATTCTAATTTTTGAATAAGGGGCCGGCTAATTACTCCCCCCATGCCAGTTGCGACGCCTGAAGAAATAAGATCCACGACTGAGAGCGCGCCGGTTTCACGCACTAGTGCTGCCGCCATTGGCATATTTGCTGCGCTTACGCGTGACCTTTCTCTCAAAGCCGAAACAGTTTCCGATTCCAGTCCAATAATACTTTCAGGAAAGATACCGCCAAAGGTAATAAATGTTTCAGTTGTAGATAATTTTTTGAGATCGACACAGTCGCTTGAGCCATCTAACCAATGGCCTTCTGGAATGAGACAGACGTAAGGCACTGTGGTCTGATAAATTATTTCTACACCGAGGTAAGGTGGTGCGCGCCCTACGAGACCTAGCTCAAGCTGCTGAAGTTGAACTGCATCAACTATGGCAGGTGTATTTCGAACATAGGTTTGAATTTTTACATCCGGACGCGCCAAATAAAGGTCGTTAATTGCGCTAGGAACTTCAACCGTTGATAAAGAGGGAATAACGCCAATAGAAACAGTCCCACCAGATGTGCTGCGGATCGTGCGAGCTAATTCTTGCAGCCGGTCAACGCCCATAAACATACTTTCAACGCTCTTGTAAAATCTACTAGCGTCGGGTGTTGGGGTAAGGCCACGCCCAACGCGGTTAAATAATGCAAATCCAACATCGGTTTCTAAATCTGCGATCAGACGGCTAACGCTTGGCTGTGAAATATTCATATAGTTTGCGGCGCGTGTGATTGATCCTGCCCGCATAGTGGCACGAAAAGCTTCCAGTTGACGAAAGTTCATAAGCACCCCATTTATAAGATATTCAAGTAAGTTAAACGTATATATTTATAATTAAAATGTACAGATTATTATCCAGGTGACTTTGCTAGGCAGAAGCAAAAAGATAACTATTAACGCAGCATTAATAGACATATTTGCTTGGTAGTGACAGAATATGGAATTATTTATCTTTTAACGGCGCCTTTGCCGTCCACCAAAGCGATAATGATTCTATCAAGATATCGTTTAGAAGTCCAAAGGAGGATTTTATCAAGAAACATAAAAAACTTTTCAAATGGTTTTTACATTCTTTAAGCGTTGATAAATTAAAGCACTAGTCTAGGCAAGAAACAACTTCTCTGGTTATTAAAACTGATTTACATGTGTTTTGAAGCGGTTGGTATAATCTACGTTAAACACGATAATAGAATCGTTATTGGCGCCAAATATTTGGTAAATAAAGAAAGCCTCTCTCGTCAGATAGCTGTGATAATTGTCTAAAGGTATGGAGTTTTATCTAATTAGGTGATTAATTTTTGATAATTAGAAAATAAATAATAAATCGACAGACGATCTTTTTTTTATATAAAATATAGTGTTATGCTACTGAGTGTTCAGTGGAGGAGACTGCAGGTGGCCTATGAAAAAGCGTTAGACATTTTATCGGAAATATTTGGCGATAATCTGAGTCGGTCTTCATCAGATTTAGAACTTCATGGAAGATCCGAGGCTCATTTTGCAATAGCAGCACCCGATGCTGTTGTATATGTAAATTCATTAGAGGACGTGAAAAATCTTATTACTGTCTGCTATGAACAAGAATGTCCGGTTATAGCATGGGGTACAGGTACCTCGCTGGAGGGTCACACGTTGGCACCAAGAGGAGGTGTCAGTGTCGATTTCTCGCAGATGAACCGTGTGCTTGAAATTAATTCAGATGATATGACTGCCATTGTTGAGCCAGGTGTGACGCGAGAAGCACTAAACGAAGAACTTCGCGCCACAGGCCTATTTTTTCCCGTAGATCCTGGTGCTAATGCATCTTTGGGTGGTATGGCAGCGACGCGGGCCAGTGGTACAACTGCAGTGCGATATGGAACTATGCACGACAACGTTCTAAGTGTGAGTGTTGTACTATCGGATGGTCGCTATATTGAGACAGGCAATCGGGCACCTAAAAGTTCGGCAGGGTATGATTTGACCTCTCTTTTTGTTGGCTCAGAGGGCACATTGGGCTTGATCACTCAGTTAACGCTTCGGCTGCATCCACAACCGGAAGCTATAAGCGCAGGGATCGTTGCCTTTGACGATATGGACAATGCAGTTTCAGCCGTTATTCAGACAATTCAACTCGGTCTGCCTATGGCACGTATTGAATTTGTGGATGCGGCCACTGCTGCAGCATTTAATAACTATGCTAAAGCAGATATGGCAGAAGTTCCACATTTGCTTTTTGAACTGCACGGATCTACGGACAACGTATCCGACAGTGCAGAAATTTTTAATGATATTTGTACAGATCACGGGGGACAAGATTTTCAGTGGTCTTCCAAGACAGAAGAAAGAACATCGCTATGGGCCATGCGCCATAAAGCTTATTATGCTGTCCTAGCAAGCAGGCCTGGATCGACAGCCGTGATCACGGATATCTGCGTTCCTATTTCGAAATTAGGTCAAGCGATAGCTGAAACACGCGAAGATATCTCCCAAAGTTCGCTTCAGGGTCCGATTTTTGGCCATGTGGGAGATGGGAATTTCCACGCTATTCTTTTAATTGACCCCAATAGTAAAAAAGAAAAGGCTGAGGCAATGCGTATTGGAGATGAAATGGCAAAACGAGCTTTGTCTTTTGGGGGCACTTGCAGTGGAGAACATGGAGTTGGTATGGGCAAGCTTAAATTTATGGAAGCACAGCATGGCGCTGGCTGGGATGTTATGGATCAAATCAAGAGGCAATTAGATCCACTTAATATACTTAACCCAGGCAAGCTAGTCCGACAAAATTAAATTCTGAAGGCAGTTTAAAACGATTTCAAAATTTTTAACATATGAAAGACCGCTGCTACAAAATGTAATTAGATTAAAAATTGGTTTTAGATTCTCACTTTCTTTAAGGTAGTTGTTAGCTATCTCCTTCAATTATTCACTTTGAGTCACTGTAGAAAAATAACAAGCTTTCCCGTTAATTTTAAATATCGTTTCTCGAAAAAAGAATCACCGATTTGTAATATCCTTCCAGCGAGCCAGCGGCCCAGATCGTTTAAGCTATGACTGCTGCAAATACTCGCACGGTCCCGGTATCTTCAGTAGGCAATGATTTTATATTTCGTTGCATCACTCCTCCCTTTTCAAATCGAATTCTTATATATTTATAGAGGAGCTGTTACTTGTTTGATCCATCGAGAAGCGGCAGGAGAAAGGCGGTCGATTAATTTGTCATGACATTTTTGATGGTAATCGTTCAGCCAGGCAAGTTCTTCTTGAGTAAGCATATTGTTAACAATCATTTTTTTATCTATTGGTACAAAGTTCAAAGTTTGAAAATGGAGGAAATTACCATCTGGGGCAGAAGTCACCACCAGCAAATTTTCAGTTCTAATTCCAAATTCTCCTTCGAGGTAATAGCCAGGCTCATTTGATACGATCATACCTGCTTCAAATGGTATTGTGGATTTAGACGAAATGCCCTGTGGTCCTTCATGCACTGTTAAAAAATGGCCAACACCATGTCCCGTTCCATGGGCAAAGTCTTGCCCCGCCTCCCATAGCGGCGCGCGTGCAAAGGCATCAATATCCCGACCGGTAATTCCTCGCGGAAATGTAAGCCGTGAGACTGCGATCAAACCCTTTAAAACCCGTGTAAATGCTGCGCAAACATGATGTTTTTGCACACCGATGGCTATCGTTCGTGTAATATCGGTCGTGCCATCAAGATATTGCCCACCACTGTCCACAAGCATAACCTCGCCTTGCTTCAAGATCCGATCAGAACTTTGCGTAACGCGGTAATGGGGAAGGGCGGCGTTCGGACCACTGGCAGAAATGGTATCAAAACTAATTTCCAGAAGTTCAGAATTCTCAAGTCGAAAGCGTTCTAAAGAGATGGCGACATCAATTTCGGTAAGTTTTCCAATATTTTGATAATCAAGCCAGCATAAAAATTCACACATAGCCGTCGAGTCTCGCAGATTCGCATTTTTAGCCTGTGAAATTTCAACTGCGTTTTTGCGGGCTTTGGGCAAGGCAATCAGATCGTCGCTATAATGATAATCAATTTTGGCTTTTTTCAATATATTTACTGCGGCAAAAGGCAGGTTTTCTGGATCAATTTGCACTGTCCCAGAGAGCTTTTTCAAGTCTTCTGCAAAATCCTCCAATTCGCGACAGCGAACAGCCTTGCCTAGATGAGGCAGGATATCTACAACTTTTCCACGATCAACAAATAGATCAATACTCGCATCATCATGTAGAATACCAACACAGTGAATGATTGGCACATGTGCCACATCACTTCCACGAATGTTTAACAGCCAAGCAATATTTTCAGGCAGCGTAATTACAACTGCGCTATGTTTATTTCGTTTGAGCTGCTTTGCTAAGATGGTCCGTTTCTCTATATGACTCTGGCCACTATATTTCTCATCATATACACAAGCTTTTGATGACGGATTCCCTGGGCGATCTTTCCATATTTTGTCTATTGGATTTGCAATTGGCTGCAAGCCTATGCCTAAATTGGTTAAATCACTTTGAGCTTTTTCTATTTCTGACACAGTGTGTAACCAAGGATCAAAACCTATGCTTTCACCCCGGCTCAAATTTTTTGAAAGCCAAACGGCAAGTGAGCTTTCGGGCCAGTTTACTGGTGTAAAGACTTTGTTTATTTGGTTTTTCACTTGAACGCGGTAACGTCCATCAATGAATACACCGGCCGTTTTCATGAGGGCAACACAAAACCCGGCAGAGCCAGTGAAACCGGTTAACCAAGCGAGTCTTTCATCGGCAGGTGCAACGTTTTCACCCTGATACATGTCTGTTCTTGGGATTATGAATCCAGCGAGACCTTGAGCTTTCAACTCTTTCCGCAAAGCCGTTAGACGCTTGGGCCCTTGATCAGGGGAAGATAGCTCCTCAAAGTTTTGATATTTCGCGGTTTTCATCAAGTCCTACCCAGTTTTTTTCATGCCCATAGCCCGGGCTCTTGCTCTTGGATCTGTATCGAACAAAGCTGCCAACTGCTCCGTCATTGCTCCAGCGAGTTGCTCCACATCGGTAATAGTCACGGCGCGGTCGTAATAACGGGTCACATCGTGCCCAATACCTATAGCGAGGAGCTCAACCATTTTACGCTTTTCGACAAGAGCGATAACATCGCGAAGGTGTTTTTCTAGATAATTCGCAGGATTAACACTCAGCGTACTATCATCAACTGGCGCCCCATCTGATATTACCATAAGGATTTTACGGGCCTCTTGGCGGGAAGAAATGCGACGATGTGCCCATTCGAGTGCTTCGCCGTCAATATTTTCTTTAAGTAAACCCTCTTTCATCATCAGTCCCAGATTTGGACGGGCACGGCGCCAAGGGGCATCCGCACTCTTATAGATAATGTGGCGAAGATCATTGAGACGGCCCGGCTGTTGGCCCCGCCCTTCATTAAGCCATACTTCTCGGCTTTGTCCACCTTTCCATGCCCGCGTGGTAAACCCAAGTATTTCGACTTTTACATTGCAACGTTCAAGAGTTCTGGCGAGTACATCTGCACTAATCGCAGCAATCGAGATTGGCCGCCCACGCATAGAACCAGAATTATCGATTAACAGTGTTACCACAGTATCTCGAAACTCAGTATCTTTTTCCATTTTAAAGCTCAGTGGTGTTGTTGGATTGGCCACAACTCGCGCAAGGCGGCCAGCATCTAAAATTCCCTCTTCCAGATCAAATAACCAGCTTCGGTTTTGCTGAGCCTGTAAACGTCGCTGCAATTTATTGGCAAGCCGGCTAACTGCACCTTTGAGAGGTTCTAATTGCTGCTCCAGATAGGCATGTAGCCGACCAAGTTCAGAAGGATCCGCTAAGTCCTCAGCACGAATTTCTTCGTCAAATTTCTGATCATAAACGCGATAGTCCGGATCGGCATCTGAAACTGGTTGAGGTCCAGGGGGCTCTTGCGGATTGTCACCGTCCGGTAAATCGGTTTCCTCTGACATATCTTCATCAGCACTTTCATCCATGCTGATTTGCGCGGCGCTTGGATCTTGTTGCTCTTCTTGACTTTGTTCGGGATTGGCATCAGCGTCCTCTTCAGAACTATCCTCTTCACTGCTACTTTCGGGTTCTGCATCATCTTCTTGGTCATCCGTAGCATCTTTGTCTTGATCTACATCAGACTGATCCGGATCATCACCAAGTTGATCACCGTACCCAAGATCTGAAATAATCTGCCGAGCAAAACGCGCAAACTCACCTTGGTCTGCAAGGCTTTCCTGAAGATTGTCCAGAGATTGGCTGGCTTTGGTTTCGATGAAGTCACGCCACAAGTTCATAGCATTCTGCGCAGCAGGCGGTAGGTCCCGGCCAGTCGCCAAATGTCTTATCAGATATCCGGCAGCAGTTGACAACGGTACGTCAGTACGATCTGTGAAGGTTTCATAGCCAAGCGTCTTAGCCTCAGACGAGATTTTAGCATCTATATTGTTGGCAGTACCAGGCATATCCCGCGCGCCCATGGCTTCACATCTCGCAGTCTCTATAGCCTCATATATGTCTTGGGCCATATTACCTTCAGGTGCATATTTTGAGTGTGTTTTAGCATCGTGATATCGAATATTTAGAGCTAAAGCGTCCGCAGTACCACGGGCCAGTAATACCTCATCATAGCTCATTTTGCGGCTCACTTGAGGAAGCCTCATAGTAACGCCTGATACGCCCGATGGATCTACCGAGTAAGTTACATTTAAATCGGACTCATGTGCCATAGTTTTTGTGGCTTCAGCTAAGGCCTTTTTAAACGAGTCTGCAGGATTGTCGTTATTTCGAGACATCGATATTCCTCATTCCATATAGCAGTTTTTGAAATGATCGGGCCGTATCACGTAAGTCTACAGCACTACAGAATTTGAAAAAGTGCATTTTACTATCAAAATGATAACCTAGCATACGCAACTTACGCCTAACCCAGACTTATGCTTGCCGCGCTTTCCGGTAGTTCCTCATCGAAGCAACGCTGATAGAACTCCGCTACTGTTTGACGTTCCAGTTCATCGCATTTGTTGAGGAAAGAAAGCCGAAAAGCGTATCCCACACTTCCACTGAAAATTTCTGCATTTAAAGCCCAATTTATAACGGTTCTAGGGCTCATAACTGTTGACAGGTCACCATTCATAAATGCCGTACGTGTTAACTCGGCTACTGTCACCATCTGTTTGACTATTTTAAGGCCATTTTCAGTACTGTAATGCGGCGCTTTTGCCAAAATAATTGCGGTTTCCGCTTCAGTCGATAGGTAATTCAACGTTGCCACAAGAGACCAACGGTCCATTTGCGCTTGATTTATTTGTTGTGTCCCATGATAAAGTCCAGTTGTATCCCCCAATCCTACAGTATTTGCGGTTGCAAACAACCGAAACTGCGGATGTGGTGTTATTATTTCGTTTTGATCCATAAGTGTTAGTTTGCCATCATGCTCTAATACTCGCTGGATAACGAACATAACATCCGCCCGTCCCGCATCATACTCATCAAAGACTATTGCAACTGGATTACGCAGTGCCCAAGGAAGAATTCCCTCATGAAATTCCGTGACTTGCATGCCATTTTTAAGCTTGATGGCATCCTTACCAATAAGATCGATCCGGCTAATGTGGCTATCGAGGTTGACACGGACGGCGGGCCAATTTAGACGCGCCGCCACCTGCTCGATATGAGTTGATTTCCCAGTTCCATGGTAGCCCTGAATCATCACGCGACGATTATGAGAAAATCCTGCAAGAATTGCTAGCGTTGTATCAGGGTTGAATTTATAGGTTTGATCAATTTCAGGAACACGCTCAGATTTTTCAGGAAATCCTTTTACCGTCATATCTGTATCAATACCGAAAACTTCTCGCACGGAAATGTCTTCGGTTGGTCTTATATTCATTTCTGTCGCGCCGTCGGCCATTCCCAACCTTTCTTATATCTGCTAGTAAAACTGATCAAGTGGTGTCACATAAAGCAATTTTGGACAAGTGGAAGAGCAAAGAAAAATAATAGTTTGCTTTCTGAACAACCGGAAACGGAGATTATCCTCACTAGTATTTAAAAGTGAACCAACCGTGATGGCCGTACCACTCAGTCAACATTAAAAATTTGATAGACATGAATAGCATCAACTGAATTAGGCAGCGCTATAGTATTTAGAAATAAAAATTTTTTATTTGTCCAATAGTTGCTTTAACGAATTATATGCAGCAGGTACAGTTAGACTCCTATCCGCATACAAAAGTCCAACCGATAAAACTGATAAAAGCATTGTTTAGATACATCATCATTGGCCCATAATAGACATGCAAGCCAACAAACGGTCTGATGAGATTACTTATCGGAGCAAAATTATCGACTACTT
>CAJWEI010000054.1 GCA_913031285.1 uncultured Alphaproteobacteria bacterium
ATTTTCTTATGAACGCTGGAGTTAGGGCGATTTTTGGTCCTGGAACAAATATTCCAGACGCTGCACAAGACATTCTGGATTTGATAAAAAAAACCCATCATGAATGATTGTACATCGTTAGAAATATTCTTGAGATTAAGCTTTAGCCTCTAACAAAAAGGCAACAAGTTGAATATTTGCCGATTATATAAAGCTTTATTGGTTGTAAAGATTTTAATTATTGTGTTGGTGATTTTAAGGAGGAGCAAATATGAATAAATTTTTAAGAATGGGCATGCTTGCAATAGGCCCGTTAGCATTGGGGCAAATGTCATCGGCGGGTGGCTGGGAAGCCAGTACGCTGGATTCCGCATTCATGTATAATGCAGGGAGTTATGCAGAAGCAGGCACTGCCGCGTTAACATATGATGTAGAGGCTACAACGCAGGCAAATCCAGCTAAAACTAAAATGGCTAAGAACCAAAATAGGACATCTATAGCTATAAAAACAGAATTTGGCGATTTTGACGTAGGCTTGGCAAGTTACATGTCTGGTGCAATTCAGCTTAGCGGAGCAGACGCAGCAGTTGCCGGGTGCAACCCGTTGACAGCAGGGATTGCGGCGTGTTCAGTAGTGCCGAGCGCAGATGTGACAGTGAGTTCCTTAGCATTGTTGGGAAGGTATAAGCTGAGCGACGAAGTATCAATAATGGCGGGAGCCAACAGATATGCTATTGGCTCTGGGGATACTGTTACAGCTTTACTCGGACATTATGCAGTTTCGGGAGACGCGATTGTGCCGACCTTCGGCGCAGCCTATGAATTAAGAGACATTGCTTTGCGTGTCGAATTGATTATGCAGTCCAAAACAAAGGTCGCAAATTTTAAGGCGCGATCAATGTTTGCTGGAACTGGCGTAACAGCTCTCACTGATGTCGATGGAGAAAGTATGAGCATTCCACAAGGAGTGAAACTTAATTTCCAGAGTGGGATAGCTGAAGACACTTTGTTGTTTGGCTCGATTAATCAAGTAAGTTGGAAAGATGCTCAGATAGTAATACCGGATGTTAACGGTGGCAGCATGAATCCGTTGGGCGGTGGTGTATCTGGTGTTAGCAGTGATTTTGCTGATAAAACGACCTTCTCAATTGGCATTGGACGTAAGATATCTGATCAATTTTCGGGTGTTTTGTCTTACACAAGCGAGAGTGGTGGTGGAAAGACTACGACGGATCCTTTCACTTTGCGAAATGGTTACCAATCTGTAAGCATAGGTGGCCGCTATACGGTGGATAATATGACAATAAGTGGTGGGTATAACTATACAATGCCTGGAAACGTTGATCTTGCACATGAGCTAGGTGGAACGCCGACTGGACTAACCGCGTCTTATAAAAACAATAACGTCTCTGCCATTGGGTTCAAAATTGGCTTTTCGTTCTAGATTAGGATTGGGGCAGGGTGGCTAAAGCCGTCCTGCTTTGATTGACTTAGGAAAATTTATGTTTAGGTAAATCGACGAAATTTCCTGGTCTATTTTCTTTGATAGCACTCATTGCCTCAAAAATTTCTTCAATTTTAAATTGCGAAGCATTCCAAAGCGCGATGTAGTCAAGGGCATCTTTAGTTGAATGATCTCTTGAATAGTTTATTACCGTTTTGCATCCATGCACAGCCAGTGGTGCCTTGGAGGCAATTTCATGAGCTATTTCTAAGACTGCGCGAAGCAATTCTTCCTGACTGTCATAAAGTTCATTCACTAGTCCAAAACGATACGCATCCGCCGCTGTAATACGCTTGCCGGTATACGCCATTTCCTTAACATAGCCTTCGGGAATCAGTTTGGCGAGGCGCGGGAAGGTGCCTACGTCTGCCGTCATTGCAAGGTTCGTTTCAAATAGAGTGAAAAACGCATCCTTAGTGGCATATCGCATATCGCAGGCGGTTATAAGGTCAAGTCCTCCGCCGATACACCCTCCCTGAATGGCAATAAGGATTGGAATTCTTGCGGCCTCAAGGGCTGTAAATGTTTTCTGAAGCCGAGTGACTTCATTATAAAAAATCGACTGAGCTTGCAGGGCTTGCTCCTCTTTGGTCTCTGCATCTGACCGGGCAAGGCTGCCAAAGAGCGACGTATCAAGGCCCGAGGTGAAATGTGGTCCAGTAGAAGAAATTACTATGACGCGAGCCTTTGATCCGTGATCTATATCTTGAACCAACTGGGGTAATTCTTCCCAGAACTCTTTTATCATAGAATTGCGTTTATCCGGTCGGTTCATGATAATATGCGCAACATGGTTTTCTATCGTAAGATCAAAGCACTTCATAAGGGACCTCGTTAATTGCAATACTGTTTATCTTGAAACTTATCTTGCCTGTGTGCTGTATAAAAACAATAAAACGCCTATCAGTTCTTATATTACCAAACGTTATCGGCAAAGTCTCATATAGAAGTTCACTTGTTATTATGATGAAGCTAAGTAGGGGGCAATTCAACAGGTCGCTACGTTTGTTGAAAAATGCACTAGTGTTGATTGCCGCATTTGTCTCCATGGGTTTACTCTGGTTATTCTGCATCTGTCGAGTATAGCGGAAAACCCTTCCAGAAAGAAAAATTTTTCAAGTTGAGCCGGTGGGCTTGCGCCATAGTAGTACAGAGCAGCTTGATATAGTTATTGAGTATCACGCCTTTTTTGAATGGCTTTTCGCCATGCTTGAGAAATTCTGGAACAGCTAGCCTGTTGTAGATGTCAATATTCGCCCCAGCTTGGCCTTTGATGCGCCGCCACCGCGAAAAGAGAAAGTAGATATTATCATATCCTCAGACCCAGAATTATTACCCGATATTTCGGTCATGCCTATATTTGATTATGAGTTCGTCTTCGTGAAATCTAGTTTAAACCCTCTTTTAGACAAACGGCTTATTGAGGCACAAGATTTTAGTTAACAAACACTTATTAATTATCTCATTGAGCGTTCTTCCCGATTTTCTGGTGTGAGAAGTGAAATATAGTTGTTATCATAAAACGCTACCATTGGCGTACAGAATAACCGAACGCTATCTATATGCGGCAACTCGGATCGATTATTTGGAAAAGTTTTATTTGTAGAGTCTATAAAAGTTTCTTGCGAAGAAGCGAAGCGACTTCAACGACTGTAAACCCTCATATATTTATGGTTAATTCCTGATAAGATCAGTATTTAAATAACCACTAAGTCGGAAGCCATTTGACGACCATCCCGTCCTTCTTGAAGTTCAAAACTGACCTTCTGATTATCAGCCAGTCCTGTCAAACCTGATTTTTCTACAGCTGATATATGAACAAATACGTCATTGCCTCCATCATCAGGTGCAATGAAACCGTAGCCTTTAGTTGTATTAAACCATTTCACGGTGCCACTGGGCATGTTCCGTGTCTCCTTCTTCTCCATCTATCCCATACTGGGCTTACTCAAAACTTCTCCTAGCAGTTACGGCGAGCTATGGTCGCTGCCCTAATCAGAGAACTTCCAAAGTTAATAGTTCTGCCCACTGTTATAAAAATCAAGGGAAATTATTAACATTTTTAATTTCATTTCCACTATTTCATCTGAGTTGGCAATTCCTTTCAAACATTAAGTTTGAAAAGTTATTTTTAACGATACGCTGATAATCTGGCAGACACGATACGAATCTATCTTGAGATTTTAGCCAAATTTCAGTATGAACCTTATTTTTATTGACGATTAGGCTAAAATTCAGTCGCGGCTTTTTAGTTTGATATAATGAATTTGAGAAGCTACGGATGCACAGAGGGTTGGTGGCACAGCAATTTAAGTTTTCAAACATTAGCCGATGTCGCTAAAACAAGTAATGACGAAGTTCAGTGATAAGATACGGTAGTTAGACCAACGGTAAGTAGCCCGCCCTGGTTAAATGTACTGATTCGTCTAAGCTTCAGATGATGTAAATAATGTTTGACCCGTCATATTTGGATGGATTTATGGCAAAATGATCTTAAGTAAGTTCTGATAAAGTCTAAGACTTGGGTCATAAAGGCTCGCAAGACTTTACATCCCGACAATGGCAATTGTTCTTGCAGCAGCAAGTGTATCAAAAAAAAGTCGAAGCTTGAGATTTTCTTGCCCTAGTCTGTCTTGGATGTTCAATTTTGAGCATCAATTTTTTGCTTACGTTACCGATTAGGCAAAGAGCTTCATCTACTAAAAATTGTAATGACGTATATTGCCTTAACGTAAATGAGGGTGAATTTTAGATAGAGATGACTAATCACAGAGCTTTTACGGCGCTCAATGTTTGGCGGAATAAGAAGGGAGCTGTAAAATTGTTTCGATCTGATTAAACAAGATCAGGAGGCATAGCCTCTTTAGACAGCGCATTCACAACGTCCGTAATCGGGCTTACCTTTGTTTGTTTTTCGCCAAGACGACGGACAGAGACAGTTTTTTCTTCAACCTCCCGGATACCGCAAGCTAAAATCACTGGTACTTTGCCAACTGAATGCTCACGAACTTTATAGTTTATCTTTTCATTTCGCAGGTCGGCTTCGGCGCGAATTCCCGCAGCTTTTAGAGCAGCAACGACCTCGACGCAGTATTCGTTAGCGTCTGACACAATGGCGGCTACTACAACTTGGCGCGGGGCAAGCCAGAACGGGAGTTTGCCTGCGTGTTCTTCAATCAAGATACCGATGAAACGCTCAAGGGAACCGAATAAGGCACGATGCAGCATAATAGGCGCCAGTTTTTCACCAGATGCGCTAACGAAAGTGGAGCCGAACCGTTCTGGCAGATTGTAGTCCACCTGAAGTGTTCCGCATTGCCAGTCGCGCTTAATCGCATCGCGTAAAACGTATTCCAGTTTTGGTCCGTAAAAAGCACCCTCACCATCAAAGATTGTGTAAGACATACCCGCGCGGTCCAAAGCGGTCTTTAGCGCCGCCTCTGACAAGTCCCAACTTTCGTCGCTTCCGATGCGGTTTTCAGGCCGGGTCGACAATTTGATATGCACATCCTCAAACCCGAAGTCTTTGTAGATCGATAAGATCAACTCGTTTACCTTCAAGCACTCATCAGTGAGCTGTTCGGGCGTACAGTAAATGTGTGCATCGTCTTGAGTGAAGCTGCGGACACGAAGCAAACCATGCAATGCGCCCGAAGGCTCGTAGCGGTGCACCTTACCAAACTCAGAGATTTTCATCGGTAAGTCGCGATAACTGCGAATGTTTTCGTTGTAGATCATCATATGGCCGGGGCAATTCATCGGCTTTAGCGCATAGTCTCGATCATCATGAGTTTGGGCGAGGAACATGTTTTCCATGTAGTTGAACCAATGACCCGAGGTTTCCCACAACGCCCGATCCATAATATCTGGTGTATTGACCTCGACATATCCGGCTGTTTCCTGACGACGGCGCATATAGCTTATCAAATTCTGGAAAAGGCACCAGCCGCTTGGATGCCAGAAAACCGATCCTGGTGCGACCTCTTCCAAATGAAAAAGGTTCATTGCGCGTCCAAGTTTTCGGTGATCGCGCTTCGCTGCTTCTTCAAGGAAGTTGAGATGTGAACGCAGATCTTCTTTGTTTTTGAACGCTACGCCATAGATCCTTTGGAGCATCGAGCGCTTACTGTCGCCACGCCAGTAGGCACCTGCGACGGACATCAGTTTCCATGAGTCTCCCGGTACCTGCCCAGTATTTTGAAGATGTGGACCGCGGCACAAATCCTGCCAGTCGCCGTGCCAATACATACGCAGTGGTTCATCTCCGGGAATTGCTTCGATCAGTTCAATTTTGTAAGGCTCATTGTTTTTTTCGTAATAAGCAATCGCCGCTGACCGGTCCCATACTTCTGTTCGCACTGGATCGCAAAGATTAATGATGTCCTTCATCTTTTTTTCGATAATGCCAAGGTCTTCGGGGGTAAAAGGATCTCGTCGGTCAAAGTCATAATACCATCCATTTTCGATCACAGGGCCAATAGTGACTTTCACATCGGGCCAGATTTCCTGTACAGCGCGAGCCATAATATGTGCCAGGTCATGGCGCACAAGCTCTAAGGCAGGTTGTTCATCTTTTACAGTATTAATGGCGATGTTGCTGTCACTATCAATCGGCCATTGAAGGTCCCAGTGAGATCCGTTCACAGTTGAGCTGATAGCCTTTTTCCCAAGCGAGGTGGATATATCAATCGCTACCGCCTTTGGGGTTATTCCTGAGGAATACTGCCTTTTACTGCCATCTGGGAGAGTAAGCGTAATTTGAGACATCTGTGTCTTCTTCGTCGTTTTGGCGCCTACAAAAGCGCCCGGTTGCGGGTATATTCTGATGTGCCTTTTGGAGGTTGAAATCAAACTAGTCAAGATCGCTTTTGCAATGTATTATTTTCCTCTAGAAATCTCATTGGTTTCAATTGTGATCTGGGCATTTAATCTAAATTGTAGATAATGGTGCGTGGAAGATGCCACTAAGCCACAGGAGCAAGCCATGCCTAAGTATCTTGAAACGGCAGAAGGCCGGAGAATTGCTTATTTTAAACATGATGGAAAATCACCCACTGTAGTGTTCTTAGGTGGCTTCAAGTCTGATATGGAGGGTTCAAAAGCGCTCTATCTAGAAGATTGGGCAACGCGCAATGGGCAATCATATTTACGGTTTGACTATTCCGGTCACGGCCAGTCCTCTGGAGTGTTTACAGATGGTTCTATAGGTGAATGGACGGACGATAGCGAGGCGGCCCTTGAGGCTCTGACGCAGGGCCCCTTGGTTCTAATAGGTTCTTCTATGGGCGGCTGGATATCGCTTTTGCTCGCCAAACGAGTGCCTGTGCGAATTGTTGGTTTGTTAACTATTGCGGCAGCGCCAGATTTCACTCATGACAGCATGTGGCCTAGCTTTTCTGAAAAGCAGCAGGATGAGATTATGACAAAAGGTGTAACTCTTTTACCTTCCGAGTATGGCGATCCATACCCAATTACGCGTAAGCTTATTGAAGACGGAAAAAACCATCTTGTGCTGCAAGAGCCTCTAAAGGTAAGTTTCCCCGTCCGTATGCTTCAGGGGAGCCTGGACAACAGTGTTACCAGAGGCACGGCCTTAAAACTGTTTGACCATTTTGAGGCCGGAGATTTACAGTTAAATTTCATAAAAGGCGGCGATCATTCATTGTCATCTTTGGGCTGCCTAGAAATCATTAAAACACATCTGGAAGATCTTCTTAATTCTTCAAATGCTTAAATCGAATTGATTTGGTCACGTTGGTAATTCCTAAAATTGGTGAGACGGCATTAATTTTACTTTAATGATCATACTATTTACTTGCACACGTATGCATAATTGGCTTGATTAGGATCAATTTGCCAGTATCATCTTTATGGAATCTGTCCCATCAGGCACAATCCAAAAAATCTAGGAACCAAAAAACTATGCAAGAATATCTGAAACGAAGTAAGCCAGAAGCTGAGCGCGCTGCTGATGACGCGAAAGTACGCAGTATTGTGGAAAATACGCTTGATGAAATTAAAATAGGAGGAGACAGGGCTATCAGGGCGCTGTCTGAAAAATTTGATGGATACAGGCCTGAAAATTTTCGCTTGAGTGAGGTGGAAATTGAGTCGCTTATTGAGCAACTTAGCGCACGTGAGATTGCTGATATCAAGTTTGCTCAAGAGCAAGTTAGAAAGTTTGCTCAAGCACAACGCGACAGTATGCTGGATATAGAAGTGGAAACGATGCCAGGCGTGATCTTGGGCCATAAGAATATTCCTGTTCAATCGGTTGGCTGCTATGTTCCGGGGGGGAAATTCCCGATGGTGGCATCAGCACATATGTCCGTAGCGACTGCAGCTGTCGCAGGAGTTCCGCGCATTATTGCTTCTACGCCACCCTTTAACGGTCGTCCCAATCCAGCAGTGATTGCTGCGATGCATTTCGGCGGAGCGCACGAAATCTATGTCCTTGGGGGGATTCAAGCTGTTGGTGCAATGGCGTTGGGCACTGAAACGATTGAAGCTGTACATATGTTGGTGGGTCCTGGGAATGCTTTTGTTGCTGAAGCAAAAAGGCAACTTTTTGGAAAAGTTGGGATTGATCTATTTGCTGGCCCGACGGAAACGATGGTTATTGCTGACGAAACAGTTGACGCGGAGCTATGTGCAACGGATCTTCTGGGACAGGCTGAACATGGATATAATAGTCCGGCGGTTTTGGTCACAAACTCGCGAAAGCTAGCCACTGAGACAATGGCTGAAATAGAGCGCCTGCTAAAAATTCTCCCCACGCGAGATACGGCAGAGGCTAGTTGGCGCGATTATGGTGAAGTGATCCTGTGCGAGGACCACAATGAGATGCTGAGCGTTGCAGATGAGATTGCCTCCGAACACGTGCAAGTGATGACTGATCGTGACGATTGGTTTCTCGAACATATGACCTGTTATGGCGCGCTTTTTCTTGGCGCGCGTACCAATGTCTCTAACGGCGACAAGGTCATTGGAACTAACCATACGTTGCCAACAAAAAAGGCGGGGCGCTACACGGGGGGTCTTTGGGTCGGCAAGTTTCTCAAAACGCATAGCTATCAAAAAATCACTACTGATGAGGCTGCAACTTTGATTGGGGAATATGGCTCGCGTCTTTGTATGTTGGAAGGTTTTGCTGGACATGCCGAACAGTGTAACCTGCGTGTGCGCAGGTATGGCGGTGTCAACATTCCATATGGTGATAGCGCGCCATATCGTGACCGCGATTTGTAAAGCTGATCCTAAATGATAAACCAGCAAAATAAAAATCAGATCCGAAAACTTTGGGATGATTTGGACGGTGCTGGCCCAGAGGATATCTACGAAATATGCGCGGATCATTTTGCACGAGACTGCCAATGGAACGGCCCTGCGCCATTCTACCTTCAATGCGGTCCAAAAGCGATTGCTCAAACGTTTTGGTCTCCTTTGAAACACGCCATTGCGGACTTAAAGCGAGAGACCCATATGTTCTTTGGTGGCAACTCCTATGGCCGTGCGGGTGGCGGCATGGATGAGGCAATGTGGGTCTGTGGAACAGGTTACTTAAAAGGACACGCCAACGACGACTTTATAGGCATTCCAGCAACAGAGTATCCGTTGAAATTGCGCTGGGGTGAATTTTACTGCTCGCGTGATGGTGAAATCGTCGCTAGTCAGGCTGTGATTGATTTTGTTGATTGGTTCGAACAGATCGGACTATTTGTTCTACCCAAATCGCGTGGAGTGGCACATGTCTATCCTGCTACAACAGGATTTGATGGTCTACTGCATGATCAGCAGGATGCGTGCGAGACCGATAAAACGATACAGTTTGGCCGTCAGTTTATCTGTGGAGGATTAAATCGATACGATACGACAGACCTGTCCAGCATGGGAATGGCTGGGTTTTTTCATAAAAACCTCAAATGGTACGGGCCGGTTGGGATTGGTGCATGTCTCAGCCTTGATCAATTTGAAAAGCTTCACCAACGTCCTTGGCTAGCCGCGTTTCCCGACCGTAAAGTCCAAGACTTAGATGCTTTGATTGCAGAGGGCTCATTGTTTGGTGCCGTGGGAATAGCCGGTGTAAAAGCGACCCACTCCGGTCCCTACTTGGATACTAAAGCGACCGACACGCAGATCTTAGTCAGCGGATTAGATTTTTGGCTTAGAGACGGTGATAAACTTACGGAAAACTGGGTATTTGTTGATATGGTTGATCTCTTTTCTCAAATTGGCAAAGACCTCTTTACACGTATGCGTGTGCAGGCCAAAAATCTAAAGAGTTCTGATAAATGATAGCGCTTGACCCAGAAATGCCGAGTGACTTAAAGGCGATCATAAAGCCAGTCTGCAAGGCGATGTATGACTTTACCGAAGACGGTGTGCGCTCGGCTCTTTCCGCAGCAGTACACTCAGATGTAGTATTTCATGCGCCCCATCCGTGGGGAGACTTACATGGCGTAGATCAAATATATCAAACTCTTTATGCCCCTTTATTCCAGTCGATTCCAGACTTGGAAAGGCGTGATTTTATTGTCGTCGCGGGCAGCACGCATGAATCTGTAGACTGGATTGGTTGCGCAGGATATTATTCAGGAACATTTGTGGCGCCTTGGTTGGACATCTTACCGACAGGCCACCTTGTACACATGCGCTTTCATGAGTTTTACAGAGTAGAGGCAGGAAAGATTGTTGAGGTTCAGGCGGTTTGGGATATTCCAGAGGTCATGATGCAGGCATCTTGCTGGCCGATGGCACCCTCGTTGGGGCGTGAATGGCATGTCCCCGGACCAGTATTGCAAGCTGATGATGGCAAAACTTTATTTGATCCTAAACTAACTCAAGATAGCAAAAATTTGGTTCTTGAGATGGGACTTTTTATGAAAAAATACCCATCAGAGGGTGGGGCTGAAGTGATGGAGCTTGAGCGATTTTGGCATCCCCGGATGAACTGGTATGGACCATCTGGGATTGGGACGGGGCGTGGAATTGCCGGATTTAGAAATTGGCATCAAATTCCCTTTATCAATGCAATGCCAGATCGCGGTCAAAATGAAGATGGTATTTGTGCACATTTCTTTGCAGAAAATGATATCGTCGCAGTGACTGGCTGGCCAAATATGGCACAGACCGTGAGCGCAGATGGATGGTTGGGCATTGCTCCAGCGGGCCAGACAGTAACCCTTCGATCACTTGATTTTTGGCGAATAGAAAATAATTTGATTCGCGAAAATTGGGTTTTGATTGATCTTCTGAACGTGTTTGATCAAGTTGGTATCGATGTGCTGGCGCGGATGCGTGAGTTCAACAAAGCCCGTTCTGGTTCGCCGATAAAATTTCCTGTAGGAGACCAATAATGTTGCCAAAAACACCTTCTTTCCGTCTTGATGGAAAAAGCGCTCTGGTTGCAGGGGGCTCCCGTGGGATTGGACTTGGGTGCTCTATGGCATTGGCTGAAGCAGGGGCAGATGTCCTAATTGTGGCGCGCAGCAAAGATCAGGTCGATGATGCCGCCTCACAAATCTGTTCTGCCGGTTACAATGCACGTGGACTTGCTCTGGATGTAACAGATCAAACTGGCGTTCGCGACGTTTTCAAAACATCTGGTCCTTTTGATGTATTGGTCAATTCTGCTGGTATAGCGCGACATGGATCACCGTTCGACACAACCCAAGAAGATTTTGACGCGGTCATGAACGTTAACGTTCGTGCAGCATTCTTCCTTGCGCAAGAAGCGGCGCGAGGCATGCAGTCTCTTGGGGGAGGGTCAATTATCCAGATAAGCAGCCAAATGGGGCACGTTGGCGGTCAGGATCGTGCGGTGTATTGCGGATCAAAACATGCCATTGAAGGATTTAATAAAGCCATGGCAATCGACCTTGCGCCAGATAAAATTCGCATAAATTCAGTTTGTCCAACGTTTATTCGGACGCCATTGACAGAGCCTACTTTTGCCAATCCACAAAAAGTGGCTTGGATACTGAAAAAAATAAAATTGGGGCGCGTTGGGGAAGTAGAAGACATTATGGGAGCTGTTTTATTTTTAGCAACAGATGCCGCACAGCTGGTGACAGGGACCTCTATTCTTGTCGATGGTGGGTGGACTGCTGGATGACGCGATATTTGGTCTTTCATGAACATGCGTTTTTTGGGTCGACGATGTGGATCAAATGTAGACTTCTTTCTAAAGCCGTATCCAATGGTATTGTATTTTTGGAAGGCAGCTGGTCATGTAAAGTCAGCTTCAACGCTGGAGGGGTAAGTAGTGCAGGGATTTGAAAGTCGATGGAAAGATTTTCCAGATTACATTTTGGGAATAACGAAGGAAATTTGGGAAGAGCGTCAAATTGGACCGAAGATCCGTCAATATTACGGTGAAGATGTTATTGTGCGGATGCCAGGTGGTATTTCTACAGGGTCTGAGTCAACCGTGCGTGCAACTGTTGCGACCTTGAACGAATTTCCGGATCGCATTTTACTTGGTGAGGATGTGATTTGGTCTGGTACACCTCAAGATGGTATGCTTTCGTCGCATCGCATTTTTTCAACGGCTACACACCGCGCGGATGGAGCGTTTGGAACTGCAACGGGACGGTCGGTCGCCACTCGAGCCATCGCGGATTGCTACGCTAAAGATGGCGTTATTACGGACGAATGGCTTGTGCGGGACAATGGTGGTTTAGTACGCCAGATTGGACAGGATCCTCGCACTTGGGCGGCAAAGAAAGTCGATGATGGCCATCGCGCCTTTGATCCCAGTCAAAATATTGTTGGTCCCTATAAATCAAAGGGAAACGACAATGAATGGGGCCAATCTTTGGCAGATATTCTGACCCGACTGATGGAGGCTGACTTTTCGGCAGTTGTAAGGCAATACGATCGTGCATGCCATTTGGAGTATGCTGGTGGTGTCACTGGGCATGGACATACGGCTGCTGATGCTTTTTGGCTGCCGTTAAGGGCGTCATTTCCCTCTGCAAAATTTCATATTGATCACCAGATTGGGCTTGTTGAGCCTCGGATGCCGCCGCGGGCTGCTGTTCGGTGGTCTCTCACAGGACAGCACGATGGTTGGGGGGCGTTTGGAGAACCAACATCAGCGTATATTTATGTAATGGGAATAACGCATGCCGAATTTGGGCCCTATGGCCTTAAAAGAGAATATACACTTTACGATGAAACCGCCGTCTGGATGCAAATCGCGGCACATACTGGATAAGAAGGTGACATATGACCCCTGATGAATTGAAACAGCGCCTTGTCAGATACGGTGATTTAGTCCCTTGCAGAACGGCGTTTATTGACGCACATACGCCTGGAAGCGACCAAAAAGAAAACTTTACCATTATTGGTGCTGGAGTTTCTGAAAGCACTAATCAACACGTGCATATAAGAGATACGCCCGGCTTTAATATTGGTGCCGCAGGGCAACCCCCGAAATGTCGAAATTCGTTACATAGTCACCGAACGGCAGAAGTTTTTTTTGTTCTGAAAGGTAGATGGCGCTTTTTTTGGGGACGTTACGGTAGTGCCGGTGAGGTAGTATTGGAGGAAGGCGATATTATTAATATTCCCACCGGTATATTTCGCGGGTTTGAAAATATCGGCACAGACTATGGAATGATTATGGCAATCCTTGGTGGAGATGATGCCGGGGGTGGTGTGATCTGGGCCCCACAAGTGATTGAGGATGCTAAGGAGCACGGCCTTGTCCTGGGTGAAAATGGTCTACTTTATAATACTAAAGAGGGCGATAGTCTGCCTGCTGATGTTTCTGCGATGCCCTTGTTGACGGTTGACGAGTTAAAAGCTTTTCCTGAGTTTTCTGCCAAAGAAATGATACCAAATCATGTTGCGCGCTATTTGGATATGGTGGCGTTGTCTGGGAAAGAACCCGCTAAGGTGATTGGGGCGCATGCTATGTTGCCAGATCGTCCTGGCTTCGAAGTCGATTTTTTGACGACTGGTTCGCTCGGAGATGAAACGCAACATAGTCATCGTCACAATGTTCTAATGGGTATGCGCGGCCATTGGCATATGGATTGGGAGGGAGGCAAGTTCACTCTTGGCCCAGGTGATACAATGGCAGTACCGCCCGGTCTGGCCTACAAACTTAGTCCGGCTATGTCTGGCGAATGCTCTCTTTTTCGAGTTAACAATACAGATGATCCTGCGGGAGCAACGGCAAGATTACTATAGTTTAAAGAATGATAATATTGCCTTTCAAGAGCAAATGCGCTCTGATTGGAGTATTTGGGTCAATAATTGTCAGTGTTACCTAATTAACCTGAGCTAGAAGGTCGAGATAGACTACCACAATAAGACGATAGCACTGGTCCGAAGTGGTGCTAGGGTGCCTTTTTACTTTGTGATATAAGAAAAAAAAACGGTTTAGACGTTAATGATTTTTGGTTGCTGCAATGTAAACCCTTTGGGCTGTAAATAGGCGTTAGGATTACTACGCAGAGTGCCCACTTTAGATGAATTATTTGTGCTCATTTCCAAAAGGCTTACGCGGAGCAATTAACTGCTTTTTGCGCCGCATTAAGAGTGAAACCTTGGTGTCGAAAACACTTGATTGATTTACAACCTAACCAATTGCCACGATTATAATAATGTGCATTAGACGTATGTTTGAAATAAGGCAACGATCTGATACAAAATTAATAACGATTCAGCTTTGCCTGACGGTTAATCAAAGCGTTTCGATCGCCTGTGACTAAATTGTGGAGACCCAGATGGGGAAGATATTAACTACTCACGTCGGTAGCTTACCGCGGAATCAGGAAGTTGTAGATTTTATATTTGCGCGCGAGAACGGCGATGCATTTGACCCACAAACTTTTGACCAGACGATGAAGCAAGCATGCGAAGAAACTGTGCGACGACAGACGGAGGTAGGTATCGATATTGTTAGTGATGGCGAAACATCTAAGATTAGCTATGCTACTTATGTTAAAGACCGCTATACGGGCTTTGGTGGAGATAGCCCACGCAATGCGCCAGCAGACCTGCAACAATTCCCAGGTTTTCTTAAGCGGCTGGCCGACGATGGTGGAACGCCGACTTATGCTCGCCCGATGTGTATCAGTGAAGTTAAGAGCAAAGGTCAGGATGAACTCTTAAAGGACATTAGTCATCTGAAATCAGGAATTGATCAGCATTATGCGAAGGGTGGCTTTATGAATGCAGCGTCTCCGGGCGTTATCTCACTGTTCTTGCAGAATGATTTTTACGCAGATCGCGAGACCTATCTTGGAGCTTTGTCGGATGCGATGCGCGACGAATACAAAACGATTGTGGATAATGGTCTCTTCTTGCAGCTTGATTGCCCAGACTTGGCACTGTCGCGTCATATGCTTTTTAATGACCTTAGTGATGATGAGTTTTTGAAAATTGCAGCCCTTCATGTAGAGGCTCTGAACAATTCTCTTTCGGGCATAGATCCATCTCGCGTGCGGGTCCATATCTGTTGGGGTAATTATGAAGGTCCGCATGTGTGCGATATTGATATGGCAAAAGTCTTTTCAACGTTGATGTCAGTCAATGCTGGTTATTTGTTGTTTGAGACCTCAAATCCTCGTCATGCTCATGAATGGACCGTCTTTCGAGATCGTTCCTCAGAAATCCCAGAGGATAAAATCCTTGTGCCTGGAGTCATCGATAGCACGACCAATTTTGTTGAGCATCCGCAACTCGTAGCTGAACGCATCGAGAAATTTGTACCAATTGTGGGAAGTGATCGAGTCTTGGCGGGCTCTGATTGTGGATTTGGCACTTTTGCTGGGTTTGGTGCGGTTGATCCTGATATCGCTTATGCAAAATTACAAACACTATCTGAGGGTGCAAAAATCGCTTCTGAACGCGCTTAAACGAGCAAGGGGCCTAGGCTAATATGTATAAGGAACCGTTGGTTTTTCTGCCTGGAATGATGTGCGATATGCGGCTTTTTGAACATCAATTAATTAATTTGGCGGTTGGTAGATCTGTAATTTTTGCGACCATTACACAAGGGACAACGATTTGTGAGATCGCAAAATCAGTACTGCGGGATACACCGGCTAAATTTGCTTTGGCAGGATTAAGCATGGGTGGTATTGTAGCCATGGAAATTCTACGGCTAGCACCGGAAAGACTGACTAAACTAGCTCTTATGGATACAAATCCTTTGGCGGAAACACCCCAAGCAGCAGCCGATCGGGAGCCTCAGATTATCAAAGCAAAGAAAGGCCAAATGTTAGAAGTTATTCGCGATGAAATGAAGCCAAGTTATTTTGCTCCTGGAGGAAAGCGGAAGGAAGTTTTAAATGTGGTTATGGATATGGCACTGAAACTTGGTCCAGATGTTTTCATACGCCAATCAAGAGCGTTGCAAAAGCGATTAGATCAGCAGGCAACACTACGAGGGGCAAAGCTCAATACATTGGTTCTATGTGGTGAGTTTGATAGTCTTTGCCCTCCAAAACGACATCAGTTGATGACGGAATTGATCCCCGACGCAAGGCTTAAGGTGATTGAGAATGCTGGTCACCTTCCGACGCTTGAACAGCCCTCTGAAACGACCGAAGTAATGCAGGAATGGTTGTCTCAGCCATAGTGTGTAAAATATTCTATTTTGTCAGTTAAAAAGTCATCTGGATCGAAACACGTACAACCTACTAGCGCCAAAAACATGATTGAATAATGATTACCAATTGTGACCAGAAAACTTCAATTCAAAAGAGCTTCTATTGACTTTGTAATCCGCCATCCAGTTGGCCGCGTCAGAGATCCAAAACTGTCTACCATGTGACCGTCCTGATCAAGGAGAATTTTATTGAAATTCCATGATGGTACAAAACCGTACTCTTCTTTTATCCACCTGTAGAACGGATGCGCGTTTGACCCTTTCACATGCGTAATAGTTGTCATTGGAACGTTCAAGTTGAAGTTAATTTCGCAAAACTGCTTTATCTTTTTCTCATCGCCTAATTCCTGTCTGAAATCATTGGATGGTACCGCAAGGACCAATAGCCCTTTGTCTTGATACTTATCATACAACGTCTGAAGACCATCGTATTGGGAGGTGAAACCGCATCGACTTGCAGTATTTACGATCAAAACGGCGCTCCCTTTGAAATCAGATAAAGAAAGACGCCCGCCCTCCATGCTGTCAAAACTGAATTCTGCTGCAGACACTGGTAAAGTCGTGATCATAAATATCATCCATAAATAAATTCGCATTTTAAACTCCTACGAGTTAAAATTAGAACGATAATTTAACTTTCAAGGCGCGCTTCATGGACGATACAAGAAGATTTGAACATCGGCAACATTTGTCCCAGTAGCACCTGTCATAAGTAAATCACCAGAATGTTTTAGGGCATGATAGCTATCGCTGCGGTCCAAAAAGGTTTTTGGTAAATATCCCTGATCTATTATGCGCTTGACTGTACTACCATCGACCAAACCACCCGCTGCATCTGTTGGCCCATCGCGGCCATCTGTCCCACCGCTTAAAAAAACCCAATCGCCTGATAAATTATCTAAAGCCTGTGCGAGCCTCAGAGCAAGCTCCTGATTGCGGCCACCTTTACCATTTCCCCTAAGTGTGACGGTAGTTTCACCTCCCCAAATCATGCAAAGTGGTTTTGATGCGATATGATCGCGAATTTGTGCACTGATTTTTGCAACAGCTTCCGACACATCGCCATCCAAAGCTTCGTCAAGAATGAATGCTTCATGATCGGTCACAGCGGCTTTTATGGCATTAAGGCTATATCGGTTTGAGCAAATGAGAGTATTTTTAACCTCTGGTAGAGGCCAGTTAAAATCTTGGTTGGAGCCTGCGGTTAGTTGGGCTTGTACAGCCTTTGGTAAAAGTTCCCAATGCCCTCGGTGCATAATAAGATCTCTTGCAGTTTTATTATCCCCAATTGGTGCGACGGTTGGGCCACTGGCAATTGTTCTTAAATCATCACCGATCACATCCGAAATAATAAGTCCCCGAAGACTTGCAGGTTGTGCAAGCAAGGACATTCCGCCACCTTTCAATGAAGAAAGTTGCTGGCGGATCATATTCATTTCGGTAATATCGTATCCATTATTAAGCAAAATATGGCTGGTCGTCACTTTGTCATCAAGCGATATGCCCTGAATTGGAGCTGGAAGAAGAGCCGATCCCCCACCAGAAATCAACGCAACCACGTGATCATTTGCGTTTGCATTTCGTAAAAGATCAGAAACGTGCTGAGCGGCTTTTGAGCCATTTGCATCTGGAAGCGGATGGCCAGCAGCTAAAACTTTACATCCCTCTACTTCGCGAGCATTTTCATAGTTGGTCACAGCTAAAGCTTTGACCCTATTTCCAGGGGGAGCGTGTTGTAATGCTTCATGAATCATTGCGCATGCGGCCTTGCCGAAAGCGGCAAAGTATAAAGTTCCTTTGGGCAATCTGGGCAGAGGATTTTGGCTCAACTCTCGCCGAACTGCCAAAGTAGGGTCAGCTGCGCGCAGTCCTACGTGAAAAAGTGATTTTGCAGTTGCGCGTAGCGTTTCAGTTGTCATGCGTTTGCGATTTGTTTTACTTTTTGAACCATAACTTCCGCTTGGCGGATAGACGCATAGTCAATCAAACGACCATCCAATGATACAGCACCTTTCCCTGCAGCCTCAGCGTCTGCCATCGCTTTTATAATACGCTCCGCCCGATCAACGTCGGCAGCAGAGGGACTCATGACTTCATTTGCAAGAGCAACTTGACTGGGATGAATCGCCCACTTGCCTTCACAGCCCAGTACCGCCGCACGTTTTGCCGCCGCTCGGTAACCTTCTGGATCAGAGAAATCACCAAATGGGCCATCAAGTGGCCGAAGACCATTAGCCCTAGCCGCAACGACCATTCGCGCAATCGCATAATGCCACATGTCACCCCAGTGGACTTCCCGATTTTTGACTTCGCTCGAACCTGTAAGAATGGCATAATCTGCGTTAGCACCACCTATAGACGTCGTACGGGCTCGGGTGGACGCTGCATAATCAGCAACTCCAAAATGAAGGCTCTCATTTCTTTTGGATGCTGCGGCAATTTCATGAACGTTTTGCATGCCCAGCGCAGTCTCGATTATATGTTCAAAGCCTATGCGGTTTTTAAAACCTTTTGCATCCTCTATTTGGGTCACCATCATATCGACCGCATATACATCTGCAGCTGTCCCAACCTTGGGTAACATGATCATATCAAGCCGTTCACCGGCCTGTTCCAC
The DNA here is from genome assembly GCA_913031285.1 of uncultured Alphaproteobacteria bacterium. Lineage (GTDB taxonomy): Bacteria > Pseudomonadota > Alphaproteobacteria > Rhodobacterales > Rhodobacteraceae > LFER01. The sequence goes on from CAJWEI010000054.1 coordinate 18,727, forward strand.
GACGTCAACAACGTCCCGATACATGTAGTGTGTGTCCAATCCGTTGATTCGAACTGACATTGATTTCTTGCCCCAATCTATGTCATTTAAGGCTTTGATAACGTTCTTACGTGCCTGTTCTTTTTCATCAGGAGCAACCGCATCTTCAAGGTCCAAAAATACCACGTCAACGTCTAATTTCGCTGCTTTGTCAAACATTTCTGGCTGACTGCCTGGGACCGCTAGTTCGCTCCGGTTTAATCGTCCTACCGCTTGCTCTACTGTATGAAAACTCATCTTAACTGTTCCTTTTTATTGACCCTGTTGGATGACGGTGGAACAAAGATGCGTTTGTTGGTCATGTCAAGAAATAAAATTACGCTGGCGTTTTCGTAGTTTTATATATGAATGAGTTTTTAAATTTCGCTATCTTTGATAGGGTTTTTGTTGGAGTAGAAATATGCAATTGCTTGTGCGCGATTTCGGACAGATAATTTTTCAAAAAGATTTGAGAGGTGAAATTTTACCGTATTTATTGAAATATCAAGTTCCGAAGAGAGTTCACGATTAGTCAACCCCTTGGACAGCGCTTCCAATATTATGCGTTCACGTCGAGAAAGTTGTTGAATGGGATTTTTCTGTAATTCTCGGACGTCAAGAAACGGAAACACCATTTTGCCCATTGCGACTTCTGCACATATGCTCAGCAGTCCATTGACATGATCAGAACGTGATGCGAAGGCTGCCGCTCCTGATGACATAGCGATGCGTGGTAACTCTCCACTATGATCTCCGTAGACGACTATGCGTGGTGCTTTGTCTTGCTCTCGTAAAACCTCTATCAGTTTGCCTCCCCCCAGCGCTGGTAAATTCCAATCAATAACTCCAATATCTACAGGAACCCTTATTGCCATACCCAAAAATCCTTCCGCTGTTGAACTGGTCGCAACGAGGGAAAATCGCGTGTCGCGCTCAAAAATTTCTGACATGGCGGTCAAAACTAGTGGATTGCTGTCAGCCAACATGATGTTGACTTTTTCATTTTCAAAATTGTTCATAAAATTACCAAAATAGGTAGTTAATTTCGCGCTAATGGTCCTTGCTCATCAAATGGGTAGTTTAAAAACCATACTTTTAGTTACCTAGGGCTGTAGTAACTGATGTTGTGTAGGTTGTCGAATTAAATTTATTTGAACTAATAAAGTTTTAATAGGGCGTCGTCCCAATGAAAGGAGAGTAATATGGCCGGAGTAAAAAGTCTTTTCGTACCGGGGCCCACTAACATGCCAGAGTCCGTCCGTCGTGCAATTGATGTTCCGATGGAGGACCACCGTGCACCAGATCTGCCTGACTTCATACTACCACTCTTTGCAGATTTGAAAAAAGTGTTCAAAACTGAAATTGGCCAAGTTTTCATTTTTCCAGCTTCTGGTACTGGCGGTTGGGAAGCGGCGATTACAAATACGCTCAACGCAGGGGATAAAGTTCTTGCTGCTCGGTTCGGTCAGTTCTCCCACTTATGGATAAATCTTTGCGAACGCCTTGGTCTGGACGTACAGGTTGTGGAATGTGAGTGGGGCACTGGGGTTCCAGCGGATATTTTTGGTAAAATTTTAAAAGATGATACTGATCACAAAATTAAAGCAGTGTTGGCCACTCAAAATGAGACTGCGACAGGCGTTCAATCCGATATTGCAGCGTTGCGCGTGGCTATGGATGACGCTGCACATCCGGCTCTGCTCTATGTCGATGGAGTTAGCTCGATAGGCTCTGTAGATTTCCGCATGGACGATTGGGGTGTGGATTTGGCTGTGTCCGGATCTCAAAAAGGATTCATGTTGCCCGCAGGGCTTGCCATTATGGCTGCCAGCCAGAAAGCGCTTAAAGCTTCAAGGTCGGCGACGCTGCACCGCTGTTATTTCGATTTCAAAGATATGGTTGCAACGAACGCAAGCGGATATTTTCCGTACACTCCCCCTATGACGTTGCTGCGTGGCTTGCGAGCTTCTCTTGACGTCATGTTGGAAGAGGGACTTGATAACATCTTTGCCCGTCATAATTTTTTGGCTGAGGGTGTAAGGCGAGCGGTTGATGCATGGGGACTTGAGCTTTGTGCCAAGGGGCCGGAATGGTATTCAGACACGGTAACAGCGATCCTCGTCCCTGAGGGGAATGACGCAAATGATGTCATTAAGCAAGCCTATTCTCGTTATGGCCTTAGCCTTGGCGCCGGTTTGTCTGTTGTTGCGGGAAAAGTGTTTCGGATTGGACATTTGGGCGATCTAAACGAACTCATGCTCATGAGTGCGCTTGCGGGAGCGGAAATGTCAATGAGAGATGTTGGTATAGATATTAAAGCGGGTTCTGGCGTTGCCGCAGCGGAAGAATTTTATCGTAATAACGCGCCTAAATTAGCCATCGCGGCTGAATAGATTACTCAGAGGAAGGTAAATGGACATTCACGAATATCAAGCTAAAGACATTTTGTCTAATTTTGGTGTGGAAATTGCGCCAGGTGCACTTGCTTACAGCCCCGAACAGGCGACGTATCGTGCACGTGAAATGGGCGGTGACAAATGGGTTGTCAAAGCTCAAGTTCATGCTGGAGGCCGTGGTAAAGCGGGTGGTGTCAAGCTCTGCTCCAACGATCAAGAAATTCAAAAAGCCTGTGAGGACATGTTTGGTAAAAAGCTCATTACACATCAAACTGGTCCCCAGGGTAGGGGCATTTACCGAGTATATGTCGAGGCTGGCGTTCCAATTGCAAGGGAAATTTACTTAGGTCTGGTGCTTGATCGTTCAACGCAGCGCGTGATGATCGTAGCCAGTGGCGAAGGTGGGATGGAAATCGAAGACATATCGATGGAAAAACCAGAAAGCATTGTTCGTTCTACGGTTGAACCCGCTGTCGGGCTGCAGGATTTCCAGGCTCGGGAGATTGCCTTTGAACTTGGGATCGAAGAAAAAATGGTGCAGCAAATGGTGCGTACTTTGAAAGCGTGCTATCGGGCGTTTCGCGATCTGGATGCAACCATGGTGGAAATAAATCCATTGGTGATAACCCACGACGACCGCATTATTGCTTTGGATGCAAAGATGACTTTTGATGATAACGCACTTTTTCGCCATCCAAACATCTCTGAACTTCGCGACAAAAGCCAAGAAGACCCACGCGAAAGCCGTGCTGCTGATCGAGGCCTGTCCTATGTCGGCTTAGAGGGCAATATTGGGTGCATAGTGAATGGTGCGGGGCTTGCGATGGCCACTATGGATACGATTAAACTTGCCGGCGGAGAGCCTGCAAATTTTTTGGACATTGGAGGAGGCGCGACGCCTGATAGGGTCGCAAAAGCATTTCGACTGGTTCTATCAGATCAAAGCGTCCAAGCGGTTTTAGTCAATATTTTTGCTGGTATAAACAGGTGTGACTGGGTCGCTGAAGGTGTCGTAACTGCATTGAAAGAAGTCAAGGTAGATGTGCCTGTGATTGTCCGCCTTGCGGGTACAAACGTTGAAGAAGGCCAACGAATTCTCGCGCAGTCTGGTCTGCCAATCATTCGTGCGAGTACTTTGATGGAAGCTGCCGAACGTGCCGTTGGGGCGTGGCAAAATGACCTAAAACAAGGAACAAATGTGAGGGCAGGCAAATGAGTATTTTTCTTGATACTGAGACAAAAGTCATTGTGCAAGGTATTACGGGTCGCATGGCACGTTTTCATACGAAAGATATGATCGACTACGGAACAAATGTGGTTGGTGGTGTGGTTCCCGGGAAAAGTGGTGAAACTGTTGAAGGCGTTCCTGTTTTTAACACTGTAAAAGATGCTGTTGCAGAGACAGGCGCAGAGGCGAGCCTCGTCTTCGTGCCACCTCCCTTCGCTGCAGACAGTATAATGGAAGCTGCAGATGCTGGCATAAACTATTGCGTTTGTATCACCGATGGAATTCCTGCTCAGGATATGATCCGGGTGAAACGTTATATGCGCAGATATTCAAGAGAAAAGCGTATGGTTCTGACAGGGCCAAACTGCGCAGGCACGATTAGCCCGGGAAAAGCTCTCTTGGGAATCATGCCAGGCCACATATACCTTGAGGGTAACGTCGGTATTGTCGGTCGTTCCGGCACACTTGGCTACGAAGCTGCTGCTCAGTTGAAAGAGTTGGGCTTTGGTGTGTCGACTTCCGTGGGAATTGGCGGTGACCCGATAAATGGGTCGTCGTTCAAAGATATTCTCGAACGTTTCGAACACGACGAACAAACCAGAGTAATCGCACTGATTGGTGAGATTGGTGGGCCGCAAGAGGCAGAGGCAGCTGAGTATATCCGCGATCATATAACCAAGCCTGTGGTTGCTTATGTGGCAGGACTAACGGCGCCAAAAGGACGCACAATGGGCCATGCGGGTGCGATAATATCTGCATTTGGTGAAAGTGCGTCTGAAAAAGTTGAAATTCTAAGCTCTGCCGGTGTGACAGTTGCAGAGAATCCTGCTATCATTGGTAAGACGATAGCGAGCGTTATGTAATAAGTAATCCGGCTGGTACGATTAAATTTTTTTACGAGACACCTCGGTATAAATTAATAACTGCGTTCGCAAAAATACATGTTGAAAATATGATAAAAGCGCACAACGCTTCTGGATTGATTTCTGGAAGCGTTTTTGTGTTAGGAAAAATACTTTGCGAAAATATTGAACTTTTAAATTTGAATAATCGGAAAAGTTATATTTTTGCAGTTGCTTTTAATTTTAAACATACTATTTCTCTCAGGATTAAAAGATGTTTAGGTGTTAGGATGGATGAAAGACAAAAGATTGTTTTACTCACTGGCGCTAGTCGCGGAATAGGTCATGCGACAGTTAAACGATTCAGCAGTAATGGTTGGC
>CAJWEI010000055.1 GCA_913031285.1 uncultured Alphaproteobacteria bacterium
TTCCAGCTTACTTCTGTAATCGACAGCCCAAACTGGCTTTTTGCGCTATGATTTCCGACGGATGCAAAAAGCTTGGTGGTGATTTGATTTAACACCTTGCCTGATCGATTTTTATATTTGACACATATGCTCCAAGTTAGTTGAGCGATTTCAGCAAACTCAACCTTAGCTCCAAATAAAAAAAATCATCAACGCGATTCGGCTTACCTTCAAGACAAGTGTTAAACGTCTCGTGCATCAAGTTCACCATTCATAATTTACACCACGGTCTGTTTCGAAGAAACCGACACATTCCCACTAACAATTATACCTTTTTTTCATATGCTTGCGTCGGCTAGATAGGCTATTTATTGAGGGCGTAAAAGTTGGCATTCCCTTTGTGCAAAACTAAAGCTACTTTAGTTTGGCGACAATACTGGTCGATAAGGAGAAGTGAGAGAATGGATTTTGATCGTGCCGTAAAAATTGCTCCTTCGATCCTATCTGCCGATTTTGCCGATTTTGGCAAAGAAATTGAGGCCGTAGAGGCACAAGGCTGCGACTGGGTCCATGTTGACATCATGGATGGTCACTTCGTTCCCAACCTGACTTTTGGCCCCGCATTATGCGCAGCCATTCGCAAGCACATTAAAACTGTGATGGATGTGCATCTGATGATTTCTCCAGCGGATGCTTATATTCAAGCCTATGCCAATGCAGGTGCGGATGTTATTACGACCCATATCGAAGCAGGACCGCACAGCCACCGGACGATGCAGGCCATCCGCTCAGCAGGATGCAAAGCTGGTATTGCACTTAACCCTGCGACACCTGCAGCATCCATCGAATATCTTTTAGACATGGTTGATCTGGTCTGCGTGATGACCGTTAATCCAGGTTTTGGAGGCCAGAAATTCATCCATTCTCAAATCGAAAAAGTCCGCAATTTACGTGCGATGATTGGCGATCGGCCAATCCATATAGAAATAGATGGCGGTGTGACGCCAGAAACGGCTCCCCTCGTCGTGGCCGCAGGGGCAGATGTGCTTGTAGCCGGCTCAGGCGTATTCAAAGGCGGATCAGTGGAAAACTCGGCCGTTTATGGTAATAATATAAGCGCCATCCGTGCAGCCGCAGGAGTTTAAAAGATGGCAGTAATCCCTCCGATCTGTGATTTTGGCTGGAAGGCACCTGATTTTTTTCTTCCATCGACAAAAGGCGCAAAGATTACTCTGAGCGATGTCAAAGGCCCAAGTGGCCTTTTGGTCATGTTTATCTGCAACCACTGCCCTTATGTTTTGGCAGTTCTGGACAGAATAATACGCGATGCCAACGATTTAAAAGCACTCGGAATTGGTGTTGTTGCGATAAGCTCTAACGATGTTACAAGCCACCCTGAGGACAGTTTCGACAATATGGCTCAATTGGCTAATGAGCGCACCTTCTCGTTTCCCTATCTCTACGATGAGACGCAAGACACAGCGCAAGCGTATGGCGCCGCCTGCACGCCTGATTTTTTTGGATTCGACAATCGGCTAGGATTACAGTATCGCGGAAGGCTGGATGCCTCAACGAGTAAAGCAGGCGCTTTAGACTTGAGGCGCGATCTGTTTGAAGCAATGAAACAAGTGGCCAAGACCGGACAAGGTCCAAAAGATCAAATCGCCTCTATGGGATGCTCAATAAAATGGAAAACAGCATGAAGGCTGTTGTCTTTGATCTGGACGGAACGCTCATTGATAGCGCGCCAGATATCTGCGCTGCAGTCAACAAAATGCTTAGCGGCGAGGGAATGAAGCCACTTGACCTAGCTACTGTTACTTCATTCATCGGAAATGGAATGCCCAAACTTGTGGAACGCGTGCTCCTTCACGTCGATATACCGCTGGCGCGTCACCAAGATCTGACAGCTGCTACTTTAGCGATTTACAATAAAGCCCCAAGCAACTTAACACAACTTTATTGCGGGGTCATGGCCTGTCTGGATTTGCTAAAATCCGAGGGTTACCGCCTTGCAATTTGTACCAACAAACCTTTTGAGATAACCCAGACTGTGGTACGTGATTTAGACTTGTCGCAGTATTTTGAAACTCTTGTTGGGGCAGATACATTGCCCGTTAAAAAGCCTGACCCAGCGCCCTTGCATCACTGTATAAAAGCTTTAGAGGCTGAAAACGCGTTTTATGTGGGGGACAGTGAAATAGATTATCAAACGGCGATGAATGCCCATATTCCATTTGCACTGTTTACGGACGGCTATCGTAGAGAAGAACTGTCGTATTTCAAAAACGCCAGAGCATTTAATTCTTTTAAAGACCTGCCGGAAATAATCAGAACATATTTTAAGTAACTGATCCCGATGTGGGCAAATCTTAAATATTGAAAAGGTGCCCAAAAATAAACATTTCAAAACGCTAATTTCAGCATTGCCCCCAAAGCCAATCAACAAAAAATTTGATTAGATCTTAAATAGATATTTTGGAGAGAACAGTGATAGGTACAGTTCAAGATCTTTATAGAAGCGCCATCCCTGTTTTAAAAGATTGATATCCCGCCAAATCCCGTGGACCAGGTCTACTCTTTTGTAGACTAGAGAGATAATGACAAGCTTTGCGGCAGATACTAAATTTAATACGTTTTCGACTTGCATGGACCTTGGGTTTCTACAGTAGGGCACAAACCAGAACTAAGACCTTCACAATATTTTCAGCATATGGAGAAAGGATTAAAATCCGATTTTAAGTTTCTGTCTCCTCACTGTATTTGTTCGGAAAGACTGAGGTTTTGGGTCTTGATATAATGGTTTGTGTCAAAAACCAGAAAAAGAGTAAGCGCTCAAACAGTTTCGCGTCCTTCAGCCTCATCATTGGAACAAGCGAAAGCCTTACACAACTCAGCTTTGTCTACGTTCAGTGAGCACCACAGAAAATGCGCTTTGGGCATCCCTACCCAAGAGGCTGTAAAAAATCTTTTACGAACCCAATAGTTGCGTGACCATATCGCTGTTTGGGTCGCTTAGCGCCTCGATAACGTCAAAATGGTGTTTGTCTGGCGCTAGGGTGAGAGGGGCGTTCCAAGCCTCTGACAACAATTTTGCCTGATCGATAAAGGCAGGGCGTTCTCTCCCCCCAACCCAAATGTCCACACTGCAAGAAGGTTTGTCCATCAAGGCCGGACTTTCTGCAATGGCATCAGCTATACTCAGGCGGAAATACTCATTCATTTTGGTGTTCAGCATCGGGCGCAGATCTGCCACGGGTGAAATCGGCATCACTTTGGCTATGCGAGCGTGAAGGTTTTTTGGCAAAAGCTCGCCCACTGCCATGCGTGCCACAAGATGCCCACCTGCCGAATGGCCCACGAGAGCGATCGGCCCTGCTGTACGCGCGCCAATGACTTTTAAAGCTTGGGCAATTTGATCAGTGATCTGATGAATACGTACATTTGGGCAGAGACCGTAAGAAGGAATGGCTGCATGCCATCCTTTTTCAACCGCACCTTGGGCCAAATGTGACCAGTAGCTTTTATCAAATTTTAGCCAATAGCCACCATGTACAAAAACCATCAGACCTTTCGACGAGCCTCTTGGGGCAAACAGGTCAAAGCGCTGTCGATCTGTATCGCCATAATCCAGGTCAAGTTCAACCCGCCCTACCTGTGACAGGCCTGTACGAAAAACAGCTGCAGTGCTTTGCCAGCGCGCTACGAATGTATCCGCCCCTGGAATATAGACGGCGTTGGCATATTCATCATCTAAACTTTTCATTTTTTCTAACCAAACTATCTGGACAAATCTTGCCAGAAACGATTTGACTTCACTAGCTGTTTATTTACAGGAGGCGCATATGCTGGACGAAACAACAAATTTACTAAGTTTGCTAGAGGACCCGAGCTTGGTAGCAACAAAGGGCTATCTAGCAGGCGAGTGGGTCGAAGGAGACGGGTCAAAAACATTTGAAGTCGTCAACCCTGCGCGCGGTGATGTCGTCGCCAACGTTGCAGATATCAGCCGTGATCAAGCAGCACAGGCAATTTCTGCTGCCGAAACGGCTCAGAAAGACTGGGCTGCAATGACTGGTAAAGAGCGCAGTGTTATCTTACGCAATTGGTTCAGCTTAATGATCGAGAATGCCGATGATCTGGCAACCATATTGACTGTTGAGCAGGGAAAGCCTCTGGCAGAGGCAAAGGGTGAGATAGCCTATGGAGCCTCATTTATTGAATTTTTTGCCGAAGAAGCAAAACGCATATATGGCGAAACAATACCGGGGCACCAACGCGATAAGCGCATCACTGTGCTCAAGCAACCGATTGGCGTAGCTGCTTCTATCACACCCTGGAATTTTCCAAACGCTATGATCACGCGCAAAGCGGGCCCCGCGCTTGCAGCAGGATGCGCGTTTATTGCACGACCGGCAAAAGAAACACCACTTTCAGCTCTGGTTATGGGAGTGCTGGCTGACCGCGCGGGTCTTCCTAAAGGCGTCTTGTCTATTATCCCATCTTCACGCTCGTCCGAGATTGGCAAAGAATTCTGTGAAAATCCCATCGTTCGGAAATTGACCTTCACAGGCTCGACCGAAGTTGGCCGGATCCTTTTGCGTCAAGCTGCAGACAGTGTGATGAAATGCTCTATGGAGCTTGGTGGAAACGCCCCCTTTATCGTATTTGACGACGCCGATCTTGACGCCGCTGTTGAAGGCGCCATAATGTGCAAGTTCCGAAATAACGGCCAAACCTGTGTTTGTGCCAATAGAATTTATGTTCAAGCCAGCGTTTATGATGCCTTTGCAAAAAAACTTGCCGACGCAGTTGGCAAAATGCAAGTAGGCGACGGTCTCGAAGCCGGAACAGCCCTTGGTCCTTTGATAAATGCGGACGCGATTCTTAAAGTACAAGAGCATATTGCGGATGCGACCGCCAAAGGTGCTATAGTGCTGTTGGGCGGAGATACATCCCAGACTGCAGGCAACTTTCTCAACCCCACGATTGTGACCGGAGCCACCAAAGAAATGGTTGTTTCGACTGAGGAAACCTTTGGTCCCTTTGCACCACTTTTCAAATTTGAAAACGAAGATGAAGTGATATCACTTGCGAATGATACCATCTTTGGACTTGCATCCTACTTTTACGCCAAAGACCTAAGTCGGGTTTATAAGGTCGCAGAAGCTCTGGAATACGGTATTGTCGGCGTGAACACTGGCATCATCTCAACTGAAGTTGCGCCATTCGGCGGTGTTAAACAGTCTGGTCTAGGACGTGAAGGAAGCCATCACGGGATAGAAGACTACCTCGAAATGAAATATGTCTGCATGTCAGTCTAAAGGTGCACTAAGTAACCGTATCACTGCACAGTAAATTTGAATGACCAAGCCAAAGTCCAGATTAAACCGGGACTTTTTTAACTTAGCCTTGATTCATTATGGTTTTGCCTGCTTTAGTTGCTCAAACCTAAGGAGAGTTTATAAATGTCACAACGCAAAGCAATCTGGGGTTGGTTTTTTTATGATTGGGCAGGACAGCCATTTCATACACTCTTAATGACTTTCATTTTTGGCCCATATTTCGTAATTGTAGCATCGCAATACTATTTGAGTTTTGGGCTTGAGGAAAACCTTGCCGACGCAAAAGCTCAGATAGTATGGTCTTGGTGCCTTTCAATAACAGGCCTAATTGTTGGTTTTGGAGGTCCAATCCTAGGTGCTATTGCAGACACTAGTGGCCAGCGGTTGCCTTGGATCAGGAGCTTTTCTGTGATCTATATTGCGACCGCTTTTGCGCTCTGGTTTACACTGCCCGATGGATCAAACATGTGGCTCATGCTCAGTGTGTTTGGCATATGTTTTATTGCTGCGGAATATACATATATCTTTACAAATGCTCAGCTACCATTACTCGGATCGCTTGACGAAATTGGCAAAATTTCCGGCTCCGGTTTTGGTTTTGGCTATGCAGGTGGCGTACTATCACTGCTTATAATGCTAATGTTTTTTGTAGAGCAGGACAACGGCAAAACAATGATTTTGGAATTGGACCCTCTGTTTGGATTAGATGCTTCTCAAAAAGAAGGTACACGTTTTGTCGGACCCTTTGTGGCCATCTGGTTCACAATTTTTATGATCCCTTATTTTTTATGGATCAAAGACAACAAATCACTAAGACTTAAACTGAGTATTTCAGAGGGTCTCTTAAATCTTTGGACAGCAGTTATATCCCTTCCCGCCCGAAAAAGCCTATTGTCATATTTAGGCGCTTCAATGTTTTATCGGGATGCTCTGAATGGTCTTTATACCTTTGGAGGCACGTATGCAGTTCTCGTTCTGAATTGGAATATCGTAAAATTGGGCCAATTTGGTATTATTGCAGCAGTTTCCGCAGCACTATTCAGTTGGCTAGGTGGTTTCCTTGACCGTAGGATTGGGCCCAAGCCAGTCATTGTTGCGATGGTCTCCATTCTCACGGTCGTTTGCTTTGTCATTGTGAACACCTCTTTGACCCATGTATTTGGCGTGGCTGTTACAGAGGGCTCGAGACTACCTGATACGGTATTTTATATTTGTGGCGTGTTCATCGGCGGAATGGGGGGCATTTTACAATCAGCCAGCCGTTCAATGATGGTTCGCCATACCCGCCCAGAACGTGCGACAGAAGGGTTCGGACTATATGGCCTTTCAGGCCGCGCCACAGCATTCCTAGCACCAGCATTAATTGGCATTGTGACAGCAATTAGCGGAGACGCGCGGATTGGGATATCGCCACTTGTCTTGTTATTTATAATTGGGCTAGTCTTGTTAAGATGGGTTCATCCTAAAGGAGAATCTGGCCGTTGGAATTCACAATCTTAAAGCTACTGATTAAAGCGGCAATCTTATGTTGTATTACACCGATTCAAGCGGTGTCTGAGCCTGAGGCAAGGCAGCTATTCGGCGCTAAAAAAATGAATGCCTCAATGGCATCTTATCCTTATGGAGGCTATGCCAAAGGATGTCTAGCGGGTGCAGCCCAATTGCCCGAAACGGGACCTACTTGGCAGGCAATGCGGCTATCGCGCAATCGCAATTGGGGTCATCCAGAAACGATTGACTACATTAAAGGATTGTCAGAAAAGGCCAGTACGCTGCCCAGTTGGAACGGCCTCTATATCGGTGATATATCCCAACCGCGTGGAGGCCCGATGATCAGCGGCCATAGAAGTCATCAGATCGGACTGGATGTTGATATTTGGATGCTGCCTGCCGTCGATCTTAAGCTGAGCAAAAAGTCCCGTGAAAATATATCTTCCATCTCTCTGCGAAAGTCTAATGGTGCCTATGTAAACAGTAGATGGACTCAAGCCCATCACCACCTTTTAAAAATGGCCGCAAGCGACAAACGCGTAGCAAGGATCTTTGTCTTTCCCGGAGCCAAAGTTAAAATCTGCAAAGATGAAAAGGGAAATCGGGACTGGCTACGCAAAATCAGACCTTGGTGGGGCCATCATTACCATTTTCATGTACGTCTAAAATGCCCAACTGGACTGAGCAAGTGTAAAAGCCAAGCGCCACCTCCTTCGGGAGCTGGCTGCGAAGAAGCTCAAAGCTGGGTCAACCGTATCCTTAACCCTCCCCCCCCTGATCCCGATGCGCCCATATCAAAGCCGCGTCGTGAGCTGATGGTGACGGATTTGCCCAAGCAATGCAGTCAGGTATTGACCTCAAAATAAGTTAGGCGTATGCGGATATTCCTTTTGAACGTCAAAGGTCAATTCACCGCTACTTTGATAAAACGGAAAATTAAATGAATAAATTATTGCCCGGTATCGCAGTAATGGCTGCTATCGTGGTTGCCTCAAACATTCTAGTACAATTCCTTATATTAGATGGCCTGCTTACATGGGGCGCATTTACCTATCCGTTGGCCTTTTTGGTCACGGATATTATCAACCGAGTTTATGGACCGAGCGAGGCGAGACGCGTGGTCTTTGCGGGCTTTGTAACAGGTGTTATATGCTCTCTGATAGGAAGCCAAATTATGCTGCAGGGAGATGGATATCAATATCCTGCCGTCGCATCACGCATTGCGGTCGCATCAGGTGTTGCCTTCTTGGCTGCCCAACTTACCGATATATTCGTCTTCAACCGCCTACGCGATGGTAAATGGTGGAGGGCACCACTTGGCTCGACTGTTGTAGGATCAGTTCTAGACACGGCCCTATTTTTCACGATCGCTTTCTCAGCGAGCGTCACCATTTTTTCAAGCGCGGCTAATGATGAAATATCTTGGGCATGGGATATCGTGCCAATTATGAATGTCGGAGCGCATTATCCGCTTTGGGTATCGCTTGGTATCGCCGATTGGATCGTAAAAATCTCAGTTGCACTTTTAGCACTAGTACCCTTTCGTATCCTTGTTCGCCAAATTCTTGCCAATAGCCGTTAAAACATTTTGACAAATCCAAAAACTATGCCACGATGCAAAGCATAGGAAACATAGAGAAAGGAGGTGATCCAGTGTCTAAAGAGGTATTGGAGAAAGGTGTCGGAACAGTTTGGGGAATGCGCGGCTAAGGCAACCCTTGGGCGAAAAGCAGACTAAACTGGCGTGTGCCTAACCGGCCCCGCCTCCGTAATTCTTGAAGGGTCGTCCTAATCGGACGGCCCTTTTTTGAATAACTCGTGAATAAGCCAAGGCAACAATGCTACGTGTAAATGACAAAATATCACTGCAGGACTGGGAATTGACCGAACAATTTGTCCGCTCTTCTGGACCTGGTGGACAAAATGTCAATAAAGTCAGCTCAGCCGTCGAACTGCGTTTTGAAGCGGAACGCTCCCCTGCTTTGCCCCCGCATGCCAAAGTACGGCTGAAGCGCATCGCCGGGCGCAAATGGACGAAAGATGGAGCCATAGTACTGCAATGTGATGAGACCCGTCACCAAACTAGAAACCGAGATATCGTGCGTGAACGACTTGTTGACATGATCCAAAAGTCGCTTATTAAACCCAAATATCGAGTAGCCACAAGACCTACCCTCGCTAGTAAAAACCGACGGCTTAAGGCCAAAAAGCATCGTGGTTTAATAAAGGCAGGTCGCAGTGGCTCTCACCATGACGATGACGCATCCGATTAAAGAACCTCTTTAAAAAGAAAAACTAACAAATGTACAGGCCCCTTGTCTTTTTCACCTCAGAGTTTACTTCTGTGCATACTAGAAGGAGACCAAATCAAAATGATGGCAATTTACGGACCGATTAGGCTAATTCTTGATATCGCTTTTTTCTTTATGATTGCGCATATTATAATGAGTTGGCTTATCAACTTTCAAGTACTCAATCTACACCAGCCATTGGTGGGACAACTCTGGACTGGGCTGAACCGTTTACTAGAACCTATTTATCAGCCGATCCGACGCATTCTTCCAGACACGCACCCTCTGGACCTTGCCCCATTGGCTGCTTTCGTCATCATTCTATCTCTGCGCGATTATATTTTGCCAGCAGTTCTCCTAAGCTAGAAAAGTTTATAAGTTATTTTCAAAGCCTTCATAAAAAACTCTCAGTAACCAAAATGAATCTGGTGCTGCTAGTGCAGTATTAACAGCTACTTTCAACATCTAAGGACTTGTTTGAAGCATAACTCTGTGGGAAACCGAGTAAACGAGCAACAGAGAGCCTACAAGCGCCCCGATGACATGCCCCAAAACGCTTTTGCGTGACATTTTTGGATTTAACAAATTTCGGCCTGGACAGCGAGATATAGTAGAAGCGGTATTCGGTGGAAAGAATGTCCTTGCCATCATGCCAACTGGCGGTGGCAAATCCCTTTGCTTTCAATTGCCGGCTCTTATGAGCGAAGGCCTGACGGTCGTGATATCACCCCTTATTGCGCTGATGCGCGATCAAGTGCGCGGACTGCAAGCCGCCGGAGTGCCTGCAGGGGCACTCACATCGGGCAATACACAGGAAGAAACAGATGCAGTTCTTTCTGACCTCAATACGGGGAAATTAAGACTTCTCTATCTGGCACCTGAGCGCTTAGCCTCCAGCGCGATGCAATCTACCTTGCTGCGGTATAATGTGACGTCCATAGCCGTGGACGAAGCACATTGTGTTAGCCAATGGGGTCATGATTTTCGCCCAGATTATCTTAGGATTGGGGAGTTACGGCGTAATTTGGGAGTGCCGTTGGCCGCTTTTACAGCCACCGCGGATGAGGAAACACGACAGGAGATCACTGAGCGTCTTTTTGACGGAGTTGCGCCAAAGGTATTTTTGCATGGATTTGATCGGCCCAACATCTACCTTAGCTTTGCTGCCAAGGATAATCCCCGCCGCCAGATTATGGATTTTGCGAACCAGCGCAAAGACCAGTCAGGCATTATCTATTGTGGTACGCGTGCCAAAACCGAAACACTTTCTAAAGCATTGAAAGAAGTTGGCCATAACGCATGTTACTACCACGGTGGTATGGATCCAGCAGCTCGCAGAGTTGTCGAGAATCGTTTCGCCGTCGAAGATGGACTGATTGTCGTGGCAACTGTGGCCTTTGGAATGGGCGTAGACAAACCTGATATCCGCTGGGTGGCGCATGCAGATTTGCCAAAATCAATTGAAAGCTATTATCAAGAAATTGGACGCGCTGGCCGGGACGGTGGTCCAGCAGAAACTCTCACTCTTTACGGCGCAGAAGATATCCGCTTAAGGCGCAGTCAAATTGACGAAGGCCTCGCGCCGGTAGAACGAAAGTCAGCAGATCATGGGCGTCTAAATGCGCTTTTAGGCTTAGCCGAAGCATTGGAATGTAGGCGTAGCACTCTCCTTGGTTATTTTGGCGAGAACAATGTGGAATGCAAAAATTGTGATCTTTGTAAAACGCCACCTGAAACATTTGATGGTACCGAAGCTGTCCGCAAAGCCTTATCAGCCATCTTGCGCACTAATGAATATTTTGGCGTTGGACATCTCATAGATATCTTATTGGGTACTGAAACAGATAAAACGCGCAAGCACGGACATGAAAACCTGCCAACATTTGGAGTTGGCAAAGACTTAAGTCGGATCAAATGGCAGGCTGTTTTCAGACAGATGATGGGGCACGATCTTGTGCGCCCAGACTCAGCGCGACATGGAGCTTTGCACATGACAGAACATGCACTGCCTATTCTGCGCAACCAACAAACTATTACTTTACGTATGGATACAATCAAAGCTGCAAAGTCTGGACCGTACGTAAAAATGCTTGTCAACGAAGAGGATGCCCCACTGCTAAGCGCATTGAAAGCTAAACGGCGAGGGTTGGCTGAAACGGCAGGCGTCCCTGCCTATATTGTTTTTAACGACAAAACCTTGATTGATATGGCCCAGAAGCGGCCAACTAATCTTGACGAGATGGCGGGCATCAACGGAGTTGGCGCAAAAAAACTTGAAAGCTATGGAGATGCATTTTTAGAAGTTATCACCGGAGAGGTTGCACGCATGCATCCAAACCGACGAAAACTTGCTGGTGCGAAGGACGGTTTATTGTATGATCTACTTTTGGAAGCTCAATCCGAGCTTTCACACGGATTGACAGGAGTAGATAAACCTCTCAGCTGTTCTGCATCTCACCTTGCCAAAATTTCCAAACGTAAACCACGCAGCCTCTATGAGATTTCTCAGATCATAGGAGAGCAGAAAACACAGCGATTTGGAGCTGCTTTTCTGGACGTTCTAGTCCAAATGCCCTAGATGTATAAAAAATCCTAAGGAGCAGTCATGCTTGTTGTCGTATCACCTGCCAAAAAACTGAATATGGATGCCTTGAAAAATTTAGCTGCAACAAAACCTATGTTTCCGGATCAAGCGCAAGACCTGGCTAAAGTTGCGAGCAAGCTATCCACTGGAGAATTAAAAAAACTAATGGGTATCAGCGACAATTTGGCAAATCTGAACAAAGACAGATTTGAAAAATTCGGACTCCAAGATAGAAAGCAGGCGGCATTTGCATTTGCTGGTGATACATATCAAGGGCTCGAAGCTGCGAGCCTTAATGAGGATGAATTGAGTTGGGCGCAGGATCATCTGCGCATTCTATCTGGTCTTTATGGTCTTTTGCGTCCTTTGGATGAAATTGAGCCCTATCGCCTTGAAATGGGCAGTCAGCTTAAAACAGAACGTGGAAAATCACTTTATCATTATTGGGGCAGCGATTTAGCGCTTGCTTTGAACAAAGAGGCACAAAAAACTAAAAGCCAAGCTTTGGTAAACTGTGCCTCTCAAGAGTATTTTGGGGCAGTGGATAAAAACGTACTAATACCTCCAATCATTACGCCTGTGTTTATGGAAAACACTGACAAAGGCGCGAAAATTGTCAGCTTTTATGCCAAAAAGGCGCGTGGCTCAATGGCGCGTTTCATTGTCACAAAACGGTTAAGTGATCCCCAACAAATTTTAGATTTCAACACTGGCGGCTATACATATCAACCTGAATTTTCTAGCCCAAATAAGCCTTTGTTCCTGCGCGGATGAACTTCATGCGTTCAAATGGGTGACAACGGACTAAGTGCATCGTATAACGCGCCCAAATTCAAAATTTGATATAGGATTCATAAGATGAGCGTGCAGGTTTTTGGCCACAAGTCTCCAGATACAGATAGCACTGGAAGCTCAATTATTTGGGCATGGTATCTAAATGAGATCAAAGGCATTTCAGCACAAGCTCGGCTTCTCGGAGAACTCAATACCGAAGCTTCCTTTGTGCTAAATCGCTGGAGCCTTGAAAAACCTACGATCCTTACCAAACTGGTTGATAATACGCCGGTCATCATTGTTGACACGAACAATCCCGCTGAACTGCCCGAAAACATAAATGCAGCCGATATTACAGCAATCATTGACCACCACAAATTAGTTGGCGGCCTTGAAACGAAAGTCCCAATTGACATTACGGTACGGCCCTTGGCTTGCACAGCAACCATCATGTATGACATGATGAGACAGGATGCGTACCAAATGCCCGAGCCAATAAAGGGTGTAACATTATCCTGTATCCTTTCAGATACGTTAGGATTTCGCAGCCCAACTACAACACACTACGATCGTGACATAGCAAATAAACTTGCATCTGACCTCGGTATTGATATTCCATCATACGCTAGCGAAATGTTTCAAGCCAAATCTGATATCTCTGCTTTTTCGGATGTAGAACTTCTTCGGATGGACAGCAAGAAATATGAAGTAGAGCATACCAAATTCCGGGTTTCAGTTCTTGAAACCACTGTGCCTAAAATTGTTCTGGATCGCAAAGACAGCCTTATGGCCTCCATGTGCGACGTTGCGGCTGAAGACGACGTCGATCAGGTGCTTTTGTTTGTAATTGATATTTTGCGCAAGGAAGCGACATTTTTGGTTCCCAACAGCTTGGTAAAAAACGTTGCCAAAAAATCTTTTGGTGTAGACGTCTCAGGCGACACTGTAATTTTGCCTGGGATCATGAGCCGAAAGAAACAAATTATCCCAAACCTCAAGCTGTAAGCCCAAAAAGAGAGCTACGAAATGAGTACTATTATTGCCTCACTAGCTGAGATTTCAGATAACTATGACGCACTGTTTGTTGACCTTTGGGGTTGCGTCCACGATGGAATTAAGGCCTTCCCAGACGCTAACGAAGCTCTGACCAAATATCGTAAGAAAGGTGGCAAAGTAATTTTGGTCACCAATTCACCAAAACCAAGAGCTGGGGTAGAAAAGCAACTGATAAGCTTTGGCGTATCACCTGATTCATGGGATAGTATTGCCTCATCCGGCGACAGTGCTCGTGTGGCAATGTTTAAGGGTAAAGTTGGAGTTAAAGTTTATTTCATCGGCGAGACGAGAGATTTACCATTTTTTGAACCTTTGAAATTGCTTGATGACCCTGAACCAATACATCGAGTCCCTCTCGAAGAGGCAGACGGCATCGTCTGTACCGGTCCTTTCGATTCAAAAGCTGATCCAGAAGATATGCGCAAAACGTTGCTTTTGGCCAAGCAAAAAGGTCTTAAGCTTCTGTGTGCAAACCCTGACATCGTAGTAGATCGCGGAGATATCCGTGAATGGTGCGCTGGTGCTTTAGCTCAATTATATACTGAAATGGGTGGAGAAAGTCTTTATTTCGGCAAACCGCACCCACCAATTTATGACCTGGCAAGGAGCCGCTTGGTAGCTTTAGGGGAAACCATCGATATGGATCGTATTTTGGCCATTGGTGATGGGATCCAAACTGACGTAAGCGGTGCTTTCAACGAAGATATTGATTCTCTTTTCGTATCAGGCGGTCTTGCCAAAGAAGAAACAAAAACAATTAACCAACCCAATGTAAAAGCCTTAAATGCCTATTTATTAGACCAAAAACAGGCACCACGCTTCACAATTGGGTATTTAAGGTAAACTAATGCTTGATTTTCTGCAGCTGCAAAGTAATAAAGTTACTAATTTTGCTTCATAATCGGAAAAATATTACTTGGCAAACCTGAGGATATCATGCTGGACAATCTATCGCGCGGGACAATATGTATCGAAGACATTGAAATGGGCATGAGCCGTCACCTTAGAAAGGTAGTTTCAGATGAAGATATTGAAATGTTCGCTCAAGTCTCTACGGACCATAATCCGGTCCATTTAGACGACGAATATGCACAAGATACAATCTTTGAGGGACGCATTGCCCATGGAATGCTCACAGCTGGACTTATTTCAGCTGTAATAGGTGAACAGCTTCCCGGTCATGGAACAGTTTATATGGGCCAAACACTTAAATTTCTTGCTCCGGTTCGTCCCGGCGACATGGTCTATGCCGAAGTGAAGGTCATTGAAATTGAACTTGCCAAGCGACGGGTCAAGCTTGATTGCCATTGCTCTGTAAACGGCAAACGCGTGCTCGTCGGTGAGGCAACAGTTTTGGCACCAAGCCGAAAATTTGACTAACCCCAATCTTAACTTGCGTCCACTGTTTTTGAACGCTACCTCATTACTATGAGGGTTATTCGTGATTATGAATTCGTCGAAGATAAAGACAAAGGTGCCAGCGTCGCTATTGGTAATTTTGATGGTGTGCACCTCGGGCATCAATCCGTGATTGATATAGCCCTCAAAGAAGCAAAGGCCTATGATGCGCCACTTGGCATTTTGACCTTCGAGCCGCATCCTCGCAGCTATTTTTCGCCCAAGGCGCCAGCTTTTCGTCTAATGAGTTCCGAAGCACGCGAGACAAGGTTGGAAAAACTAGGAATCGAAGTTCTTTATGAGATGAATTTTAATGAAGGCCTGTCTGAACTTATACCCAAAGAATTTGCGCAACGAATTATTTGTGATGGCTTAGCGCTTAAACACGTGGTTGTCGGAGCGGATTTTTGTTTTGGCAAAGGGCGCGCGGGAAATGGTACTGATTTACAGCTTTTTGGTAAAGAAATGGGATTCGGGGTTACGATTGCGCCGTTGATCGCATCTGGATTGAGCGAAGTTTCATCGACCTCAATTCGAAAAGCGCTTTATGAGGGAAGGCCGCGTGATGCAGCAAAGCAACTTGGACACTGGCACCGCATTGAAGGTCCAGTCATCGGTGGTGAACAGCGCGGCCGCGAATTAGGCTATCCAACCGCAAATATGTCCATGGACGGTCTTCACTTGCCCAAATTAGGCGTATACGCGGTAATAGTGGATATTCTTGATGGCCCTTATAAGGGAACGAATCGTGGTGCCGCTTCATTAGGTGTCCGACCAATGTTTGGCGAAAACACGGTCAATTTAGAAACCTTTCTGTTTGACTTTGCAGGCGATTTATACGGAACACACTTATCAGTAGCCCTTGTCGATTTTCTACGCCCTGAGTTAAAATTTGATGGGTTACAGGAATTAATTGACCAAATGGCAATTGACTGCGATCAGGCAAGAAAGATTTTGGGTTAAACATGAATACCCAGGATCCCATCAATCGCGACAATCTTGCGCCTAAGTTTTGGGAACGCAAAAAATTACAGCATATGTCCAAATCAGAATGGGAAGCACTCTGTGACGGATGTGGTAAATGCTGTTTGAATAAAATTGAAGATGAAATAACAGGTGAAGTATTCTTGACCAGCGTTGCCTGCCGCTTGTTCGACAACACCACCTGCAGATGCGCTCAATACCGAACGCGCCATCAGTTGGTTCCAGAATGTATTTCCCTGACCCCTGAAACAATCTCGCGGCATGCTTATTGGCTTCCAAAAACTTGCGCCTATTTACTTTTATGGGAAAATAAAGCTCTTTTTGAATGGCACCCGCTTATTACAGGTAATTTTGAGACTGTTCATGAAGCTGGAATTTCAATCCAGGGGAAATCTATTCCAGAGTTTGAAGTCAACGAAGATGATTGGGAAGAGCATCTTATAGAAGAAGAGCACTAAATGTTTTTAGCATCAGACAACATCGGTCCAGTACCTGATGAGATTTTCCAGGCTCTTGCGAACGCCAATAAAGGGTACCAGTCCTCGTATGGGAAAGACGATGTTACAAAAGAGGTTAGAACTCTTGTAAGCGAGGTTTTCCAAGCTCCCGAGGCTGCTGTTTATATTGTAGGGACTGGGACTGCGGCAAATGCCTTGGCTTTGTCGACGCTGGCCAATCCTTGGGACACAATTTTTTGCACACCAGTCGCCCATTTGCACGAAGACGAATGCAACGCACCAGAGTTCTTTTCAGGGGGCTGTAAGCTGACCTTGGTCGAGGGACATGACAAAATTACTCCAAAAGCCCTTCATAAAGCAATTCAATCTCAAAAGCGACGCAGCGTTCATGAGCCCCAGCGCGGTCCTGTTTCTATTACGCAGCTAACCGAAAAAGGCACTACGTATTCCCTGCAGGAATTAAAAGCCATTGTTGACATAGCCAAGTCCTACGAGCTTGCCGTGCATATGGATGGTGCCCGGTTTGCAAACGCCATGGTATCACTCGGCTGTAGCGCCGCAGAAATGAGCTGGAAACTGGGTATCGATGCCGTGAGCTTTGGCTGTTCTAAGAATGGGCTAATGTCTGCCGAAGTTGTTGTATTCTTTGATCCCAAGCATGCTTGGGAATTTGAGCTGCGCCGCAAGCGATCTGGGCACCTTCTGTCCAAGCATCGTTATTTATCTGCTCAGATTAAAGGCTATCTGAAGAATGACCTTTGGTTGGACCTTGCCCGCAAGGCAAACGACTACGCCGCATACCTTGTTGGTGGATTGAAACAAATAGAACACTGCCATTTTGTCTATCAGCCAGATGCCAATATGATATTTGTGCGATTTCCGAGAGGATTACACCAGATAGCCGTTAAAGCCGGAGCGTATTATGACCTAGGAGGCCAAGATCTTGAAAACGGTCCCCAAGACGAGCTTTTGACGGCTCGGATGGTATGCGACTGGTCAATTGGAAAAGGCAATATTGATCAGTTTCTTGCTATTCTGAAAGCAGGTTGAGTACAAAAGTCGTTTCGGACTGACTTATCCAAAACTGTAACAGCGATTGTTAACGACTTTGGCAAAATTAATATTTAAGACCCATTTCATCAATCGCAAACATGGTTAACCCTTGCCCTGAAATTAAAAGGTAAGGGTCGCAAGTAAAATTTGAATTCATTCTGCCTTGGACAGTATTAAATGTAATCTACGAAATATCTTTGTAACTGATTTGCCTAAGTCCCTCGCCCGTTCTTTCACCTCTTACAAGCAAACGGTTTAAAGCATTAATATAGGCTTTTGCGCTTGCGACAACCGTGTCCGTATCCGCAGATTCGCCGGTTGCAATATTACCGTCTTCTTCCATTCTAACGCTGACCGTCGCCTGCGCATCAGTACCTTCTGTCACTGCCTGAACTTGATAAAGCTGAAGCCTAGCATTGTGAGGATGCAATGCTTTGACAGCATTAAAGGTAGCATCGACCGGACCGTCACCCGCTGCCGAAGCGGTCACTTTTTCACCATCTATCACCATTGTTATATCAGCTTTTTGTGGGCCGTCTGTGCCACAGATAACCGTTAACGACTGAAGAGCAAGGCGATTGTTTTCCACGTCTTCGCTTGCTCGCATCAGAGCGATCAGATCCTCATCGAAAACTTCTTTCTTACGATCCGCAAGTTCTTTGAACCTAACAAAGACATCTTTAAGCTGGTTATCAGCAAGACTGAAACCCAAATCTTCCAATTTAGAGCGTAAAGCCGCACGGCCAGAGTGCTTACCCATTACAAGGTTTGTAGCAGCAAGCCCAACATCTTCGGGGCGCATAATTTCAAAAGTTTCAGAATTTTTAAGCATGCCATCCTGATGGATTCCACTTTCATGCGCAAAGGCATTTTTACCAACAATTGCTTTATTGAATTGCACAGCAAAGCCTGAAACTGTTGCAACTCTATGCGATATATTCATCAGCTTGGTGGTATCAATGTCTGTATAATAGGGAATGATATCGCCACGGACCTTCATCGCCATAACAACTTCTTCAAGTGCTGTATTTCCCGCCCTCTCACCAAGACCATTGATTGTACATTCAATCTGCCGAGCACCACCTGCAACTGCAGCCAAGGAATTTGCTGTCGCCATTCCAAGATCATTGTGACAATGCGTTGCGAAAATCACATCATCAGCGCCAGGTACTTTCTCAATAAGCATGCGTATCAGATCAGCAGACTCCATCGGCGCAGTGTATCCAACAGTATCTGGAATATTGATTGTCCTAGCACCTGCTTTAATCGCAATTTCAACAACACGAAATAGGTAATCTAATTCTGTCCGCGTTGCGTCCATAGGGGACCATTGTACATCCTCACAAAGATTGCGCGCATGCGTTACAGTCTCATGGATACGCACTGCCATTTGGTCCATATCAAGGTTAGGGATAGCACGATGTAGTGGAGAGGTTCCGATGAATGTATGAATCCGTGGTTTTTCTGCATGCTTTACAGCATCCCAACACCGGTCGATATCGCCATAATTAGCCCGTGCCAATCCGCATATCATAGAATTCTTTGAACGCTGTGCAATTTCACTCACAGCTTTAAAATCGCCCTCCGATGCTATTGGAAATCCAGCTTCAATAATATCGACACCCATTTCATCCAAAAGCTGGGCTATTTCAAGCTTTTCTAAATGGCTCATTGTCGCGCCCGGGCTCTGCTCACCATCGCGCAAAGTTGTATCGAAAATCACAACTCGGTCTTTTTGAGATGTTTGTGTCATTTTAATATCTCATTCTATCTACTAAGCTACATGAGGTTTATGTGATGCGATCTGTGCCACCTCTGAGCGGACGCACCTTAGACTGGCACGCTCAGAGGCTACTTAGTAGGTTTATGTCAAAGATAAAGGACCGGCATAATGCGGTTTTGCAACGCAGGTTTTGACTTATTTTATTCATGCGGTTTATTATACAGGCGCCACATGAAATTAAAAGTAAAAATCATGACTAAAATGCGCAACTTACTTCTTTGAGCTCTTTGCTAATTATTCAGCAATGCTATATTGTTCATTGAAATAAGCTTTAGGTAACCTGTTTCATGCAAAAAATAGCCCCGATAACTCAGGATGTACTTACTCTCCCACGTAATTCTTTAGACGGGCCACAGAATTTGATTGGCTTGACCCGTAAAGGTATGCGCGATGTTCTGATAAGGACCGGCACCCCGGAAAAGCAAGCCCGTATGCGCGCTGGCCAGATATGGCAATGGATTTACGCGAAGGGTGTGCGCGATTTTGATGCGATGACAAACCTGGCCAAAACCTATCGTGCTGAATTGAAAAATAACTTTGTTCTCAAGGTACCTCGCATTCTTACCAAGCAGGTTTCAGAGGATGGAACGCGTAAGTACCTTGTCCGGATAGAGGGCGGCCACGAAGTCGAGGTTGTCTATATTCCCGAGAACGATCGCGGCACTCTTTGTATAAGCTCACAGGTAGGATGTACTCTGACATGCTCGTTTTGTCACACGGGCACACAGCGACTTGTACGAAATTTAACCTCTGCAGAAATCGTTGGCCAGATTCTGTTGGCACGTGACGATCTTGCCCAGTGGCCTATCCCAAGCGTAAACATCAGAGAACCCCGACTGTTGAGTAATATTGTTCTGATGGGAATGGGTGAACCGCTCTATAATTTTGATAATGTGCGCGATGCGATGAAGATTGCAATGGATCCGGAAGGGATATGCTTGTCACGCCGCCGAATTACATTATCAACGTCGGGCGTTGTACCAGAGATTGCTAAGACTGCAGAAGAGATAGGATGTCTTTTGGCCGTGTCATTCCACGCCACAACAGATGAAGTGCGTGATAAACTGGTTCCGATTAACAAAAAATGGAATATTGCAACACTGCTTGAGACATTGCGTTCTTATCCTAAACTTTCAAATTCTGAGCGGATCACATTTGAATATGTCATGCTTAAGGATGTAAACGACAGCGATGCGGATGCAAGACGACTTATTAAACTTATTCAAGGCATACCGGCCAAGATAAATCTGATCCCCTTTAATGAATGGCCCGGTGCGCCCTATCAAAGATCTGACTGGAAAAGAATCCGAGCATTTTCCGACATAGTCTTTGCCGCCGGCTATGCCAGTCCAATCCGTACACCGCGCGGTGAAGACATCATGGCAGCGTGTGGTCAGCTGAAATCTGCCAGCGAAAAGGTCAAAAAATCTAGTATGTGGCCAAAAATACCAACACCAACAGCGTAGCCTGACTGCAGGATTGGCTATGCCTCCTCCAGATCTATCAGCTTAAACTGCTTAACATCCACCAGTCCATGGTCGGTTATTTTCAATGCCGGAATGACTGGAAGCGCGAGAAAAGCAAGCTGTAGAAAAGGTTCCTCAAGGTCAACACCCAAGGATTTGGCGGCATTGCGTAAGTCTTCTAATCGGGCACGGACAACCTCGAAAGGTTGATCACTCATCAAACCGGCTATTGGCAGTGGCAGTTCGGCCAATACAATCCCATTGTGAACCACCACAAAGCCGCCTTCAATTTCGCCCAGACGATGAACAGCCGTTGCCATATCCAAATAATTGACACCAACGCAGACAATATTATGGTGATCGTGACATACGGTCGAGGCAATTGCCCCAGCCTTCAGAGAAAAGCCCCGCACAAATCCATTGCCAATATTCCCATTTTTACCATGCCTCTCGATGACTGAAATACGGGCTAAATCTCGACTTGAGTCTGGGCGTTGATCTCCACCAGTTGAGGGTATGTATTCTGTCAGGTAATCGGTAATAATTTTACCTTCGATGATGCCGATTACAGGCGTTTGAGCACTGGATCCACGAATATAGAAATCTCGTTCAACTAAAGGCGCAACAGTGACGGTATGACGGCCAATATCAGGCAGAACGCTAGGATCAGCGAAAGCAGCCTCCTGAACCAATTCACCAGCACAAAAAACACTGTGAACCACGCATGCCGAAAGATCGCTTAACGCGACAATATCAGCTCGCAGCCCCGGTGCGATTAAACCACGATCCTTTAAGCCAAAGGCCTCTGCACCACTCAGGGATGCACTTCTATAGGCCGCTAACGGCGGCGTTCCACGCGCAATCAATTCACGGATCATGTAATCCAAATGGCCATATTCATCGATATCTAAGGGATTTCGATCATCCGTACAAAGGCACATATAAGGGCTGGTCCGTTCACTCAGAAGCGGCTGCAGCGAAATCAGGTCTTTTGAAACAGATCCTTCCCGAATTAAGACGCGCAGGCCCTTTTGCAACTTTTCGCGGGCTTCTGCCTCTGTAGTTGCTTCATGCTCAGTCCGAATCCCTGCAGCAATATAGGCATTTAGATCACGCCCCGTAAGTTGTGGGCAGTGACCATCGATATGGTCTCCTTGGAAGAGCGCTAGTTTGGCCATAACATCCGGGGTGCGATTAATTACTCCGGGGTAGTTCATAAATTCTGCCAGACCAATAGCAGACGGGTGACCCAATAGTGACTTTAACTCTGAGGCTAATATCTCAGCACCAGATGTCTCCATATTCGTAGAGGGCACACACGAGCTGAGCTGGACCTTGAGGTCGATAATCATGTGTTCGCTCGCCTCTTGGAACCACCTAATTCCCTCAACACCGACAACATTTGCAATTTCATGGGGATCACAGATTGCCGTAGTAATCCCACGCGGTGCAACGCAGCGATCAAATTCGATAGGGGTCACGAGGCTTGATTCAATATGTAAATGAGTATCAATGAAGCCAGGGACCAACGTAAGGCCAGTTACATCTATGACCTCTTTGCCAACGTAACCGGCAGCAACCCCGACAATGGTTTGGCCACAAATGGCGACATCTCCTTCAATAAAATCACCGGTAATCAGGTCAAATACACGTCCCCCAGAGAGTACCCTGTCCGCTGGGCTTTCACCGCGTCCTTGTTTGATGCGCTCTTCCAAATCGTCCATATTAACCTCTGTACCATTAAATAGCCCGTAAGGTCACAAAATATAGCAGCCTTCAAAACAATCTCGCAACTCTTCCTGCTTGTCTAGATCTCAGAAATATGCCAGTGAAATTATGCATCAGAGCGACAGGCCAAAGAAGATCGCATATCTTGATAGATTTGTTCCAACAAGGGGTTGCAGTGCCAGCACTAGCAGTTTAAGAGATATTTGTTGGCGCGGGATGGAGCAGCCCGGTAGCTCGTCAGGCTCATAACCTGAAGGTCGT
>CAJWEI010000056.1 GCA_913031285.1 uncultured Alphaproteobacteria bacterium
TTCTGACCTTCCTCGCTAAGAAAAGTGTGGGTGCACATGTAGTGTTCTTTCATCGCTTTCTCCCCTCCTGCTATATTTCCAAAACCCTAGCCGAACAGAACCGCATCCGTAAAGATGCTGTTGAAGCAGAATTGCTGAAGAAGTTCAGGCTTAATATTTGCGTCTGAGCGTATTTAGCGAGTTGAGTGAATGGGAAATCAGACCCACATTTGGCAGTGTTTAAAAGGGTCAGGCCATGAATAGGGAAACACCACCTACTATCAATATAATCCCCATCAAGCGATCCAGCATTGGTAATTTTGCGGCAGCCTTTTCAATTACTACATAGACAGCCAAACCGACAATCCAAAATAGGTTCATTACACCACCAACAAAAAGTAAAGCCATCAGTATCCAGCAACAACCGAGGCAGAATAGTCCGTGGATCATGCCAATCTTTACACTGCCTCCTATACCGATGGGCCTATGCTCAGCTAAAAAATTTGCTGGCGAACGACAATGCTTTAAACACGCTTGTTTAAAACTAGTGAATTGGTACAATCCAGCTAGTATCAGAAGAGCGCATGAAACATAAACTGATGAAATTTGCATCATCATTTCATCTGCTATTTGCATTTTGTTGAGAAGCAAGTGTACCGAACATGCAGCTATGCTGAAAACGCCCCACATTATAAGATAGCCACAAAGGAAAACATAAGTATGGGGGAGGGCACTTTCTTTCTCTGGGCCAATTTTTTTCAATCTGAAAAATAATAGCAACATTGAAGAAGCACTTGGTGTCATCATAGCTATCATCATTAGCCACCACATCAAGAACATCGTTATAGAGTATGTTAATTGGGAGAATGGTGATTTTGCACCCTTATCCATATCCATATCCATATCCATGGATTGTTCCATCTGATCTGTATGTTTTACCATGGAAGTCATGGAGTGCGAAGACATCTGGCTCTCGTCCATTTCCTCACCAGGTATTTCCATCTTATTCATTGGCATAGACGACATATTATCTGGCGCGGAGAATATACCGCTCATCCGCGTCATTTCGACTGCAGACATATTCATTCCGACACCTAACACCGTGTATAAAGAACAGATAAAAACGACCATAAAGATTGAAAAAGACACGATTAAATTGTCCTTTTCCAACGACATCTCCAGAAAGCTTTTATTTACCATTTATAAAAACCTTTGCCGTTAATTTATCAATGTTTGATCATGCCTTGGTTGTTCATCCGATTACGTGAGAGTTGAGAATGCGTCCCCACGTTGTTAGGTAGCTCTACTGCACCACCAAGGGATTTAGTTGTGCCGTTGGCAACTTCTGCGTAAAGAAAATCAAAACCATTTGGAAGTGACATTGCTGCGCGGTGTGGCATGCCGCTTACGGGATTTTTTAGAGGTTCAACTTCCAAATTAAACATTCCATGAATGGTCGCACTGCCAGTTCTCTCTTCAATATCAATTTTGGACTCTATTTTACAATAGATCGTTTGATGCTTCGTAGGGCACATAGCATTAAAGATGTACCATCCCGTAGCCATTTCCTCCGTATCTTTTCCAGTCAGAATCGCTTCTAATCCCCGTTTTTGATCAGCTGAGGCTGTCTCATCAATCATAAGCTGCATTTGCCCATTACCTTTATATATTGCCTCCGGCCATATCGCGGTGAAAGCCGCGCGAGTACCAGACAAGTCAGTGTCTCCATAAAATCCACTATGAATCTCATAAACTACTGAAGCTTCACACGACCCATAAGTTGGGTCCACTGTGTACTGGCATGGGCATCCAAAATTGCAATTGCAATTTTGCATCTGAGTAATATCAAGCTCCCAAGGTGTCATGGTTGAGTCTCCAAATGAAAATTGCGTCAGAATTTTAATACTTGTGAGTACGAATAGCATTAGACTAGAAATTTGACAACCATTTTTGATTTTACCACTAAAAAATAATTTAAAACATTAAGCAGTATTTCAGTAGAAAATGAAAGCATGCAGCTTGGTCTTACAGCGAACGGTCTCAATTATGTAAGCTGTTTCTTAAAAACACCACAGAATAAAAAAGAGCAGCGAATAAAATAGATGTGGGAGAGACAGCGTTAGGATGTCAGTAATTAGAGATTACTTCAAATTACTAGACAGTAATTTAGTTGTAGTAACGACCAACCTGTTTTGCTATTTATAATCGAAATAGAAATTTTCAAATTATTTTAAAGGTTAAAAAATGACACCTTGGGAAATTGACGCAATTGAGTTTGGCAATTGTAATTGTAATTTTGGATGCCCCTGTCAATTTGCTGTTCTTCCTACTCATGGAACTTGTGAGGCTGCAGTTGTTATGGAGATTAGGTCAGGTCATTATGGAAAGACTGACCTCTCTAGAGTAAAATTTGCACAAATTGTGAAATGGCCCGGTCCTATTCATGAAGGAAATGGAGAGATGCAATTGATTGTAGATGAGCTAGCGACAGATGAACAGAAGGATGCACTTGTAGCAATTACAACTGGCAAAGACACTGTCGAAATGGCAACTATGTTTTACATATTTTCTGCTATGTGTCCGACAAAGCATGAGACATTACGATCAAAAATTGACTCCGAACTAGACATGGAAAATAGAATAGCACGAGTTGAGATCGATGGCATACTTGAACTTAACGGCAAACCAATTCCCAACATAGTTACTGGTGAGCCTCATAGAATTCGTTTTGATGTACCAAATGGTTTTGAATTCCGCCAAGGAGAAGCTGCAAGTGGTACTGCTAAGACATTAGGTGGAAACATAGAACTGCTTAACAATAATAACACGCATGCTCACTTTGCTCGGATATATATGAATGGAGATGGGGTGATAGAGCACTAAGCCTAAACGAGCTAGAGTGCTAATTATCATACTCAATATACTACAACTCTAGAACGAAGATAAATCTGACCCAAACTCTGTCTTAATTGAACCACATTCGTAAAAATACCGATTGGTTAGAATTTTTTGCTGAGGTTGGCCCCCGCCTCTGTGCATAGGGCCTCTATGAGTGCCAATATTATCAGGATGGTACGCATGGGTTACAAATATGCCTCTAGATCGACTTCTGGCCCTGAAAACGAGTGGAATGCTTCGCCATCTTCATAAGGCTCGACGAACTCTCTCATTATTTCACTTATTCTTACATCTCTATTCATTATGTCTACAAATGCATCAACACTGTTATGCACTCCAATAAGTGCAAATTCACCTGTTCCAAGATCAATGATACCCATATGCAAGCTTTCAGTGAAAGGATAATCACGGTTGTATTCTGCGATAGCTTTCATCATTTCGTCTGTTTTACCGCTCTTAGGCTGAAAACGCATACAAGCTATCATTCGCGTCATATCACTCTCCACTCCTCGATACGGCAGTCTGGGATAAGAACCGATAGTTTTCAAGCTTGCAGTGCCAATGCGGAAAAGACTCCACATCCGACTGATCATTTGCTTAACTAAGCGGCATGATGAGATGGGCTTTACAGATGTGCTTAGTGGTAGTGGCACTGGCTGCTGGATGACGGTTGCAAAGATAGAATACATGAAAAACCGGAAGGTACTCTTCACTGATCTAGCGTGAAATGACATCTAACAGTTCATCCAAAACTCCATGTAGGTGCATCCTGTAGTGCCATCCTGAATCTGGGGGGTGCCTATGGAGTGCGGCCAATAAACTGCTTATTTTTACTCTAAACTACAGTTTTAAGCAAAATCTTTGTGGTGGGTAGCGCGGTGGGTAGAGAATGTGTAAGAATATAATACATAATTAAATCAATTATTTATACGGTAATGGTGGCGGAGGAACAGGGAATTCATCGCCTGTTGCATCCACCAGTAATCAGCTAACACTCTGATATCATTGATAGCACTATAGTCCAGTTCGTAACAATACGGCGCATAATGGTCCGTAATTTGGTCAGTAATGGCTGGGGGGCGAGTGCCGCAGGGGGTATAGGGGTTATCGTATATGACCTCTGCCCAAGATTAGGATTTGAGGGATGTCAATTTCGTGGAATATACCCCGAATGGCGCGTTTGACAGTTTTACATATTCAGTGCCGGAGGACTACTTATGCATTCTGCTTATACGAGGGGTTGTCTATATATTATTACCCCTTCCTCGTTAAAGAAGAGCGATAATAGTGTAGGTAGTGTAGGCAGTGTAGGCAAATCAGAAAAGTCCCCAGAGATCTCCCAGTAGAAAGTTTTCCAAAACACCTACACTACCTACACTAACTACACTGATAATGGCCTAAAACTGCAAGACTGGCTGAATGCCGTGCCATTGCATCCCACTGGAAGTACGCGACTGATAGACGTTAGTGATTTTGTCCAAGGCTTTCTTGAACGCGTTAGTGGACTGAGGCTTACGACCAATAGCTTGGCAGTAATGGCGGTATGCCTCGTACAGCTTTGAGGCCGGATACTTGGTTTCAGGTTCCAAACTACACTCCTGTTCCACGAACTGCGCAATGCTATCCATCTCAGTCTTATAGGTCGCTACTTGGTCAAGGACTACTTGTGGTGGATTAAGGCCCTGGTCTTGCCAATCCAAACAGCCCTGTATTGCCCAGTTGAGTATGCCTGGCAGTTCTTTAGTAAGTTTGCTACCAAGATCTTTGTCCTGTTGTTCGGCAGTAAAGGTTCGGTTGAAAGGAATAGCCTGTATCCTACGCCAGATGCCATGATCAGTATTATTGATACTAGGCAGACTATTGGTCGCCAGTAATATTTTGCCAATGATCTCGAACTGGATGTACTTGCCATAAAGCGGTCTAGCTTTAAGGACGTCCCCTCCAGTCATTTGCTTAATTTTGGCTTCCGCAAGGGCTTCCCCTTCTTCTGTTTCACTCACAGGAATGAACCGTGCTCCTACCAGATCTACCAAGTCATCGCCAACAGAGGTGCTGCCCTTGGCTACCAAAGTTTGAGAGGCCGCAGCCTTTGAGTAGTCTCCCAGCAGCTTGCTGATGACATTAACAAAGGTAGATTTTCCGTTAGCTCCATCACCTATCAGGATAAACAGACATTGCTCAGCGGTAGAACCTGTAAGACTGTAACCGATAGCTCTCTGAACATAACTAATCAGGTCTTGGTCACCCTCAAAGATGTCATTCACAAAAGCTTCAAAGTTTGGGCATTCACTTCTGGAGCAAAAATCCGTGGCTATTACCTTACTGACCAAAATAGATGGATCAGGATCGAATGCTTTCCCAGATTTGAGATCGATCCAACGGTTTGGTGCAGCCAAGAGCATTGGGTCCGTGTCAAAGCTAATTAGTGAAACCGCTCTATCTGTCGCAGCTAATTTACAAAGGTTCTCCAAACGGTTGAGGCTTTCGAAGGATGATAAATTCCCAGCAGCACTGTGATTACCTGTATCAAAAAGGGCCTGTTTCGCGTCACTTATAAAATTGAACGCAAACTTGGTCATCAACCCACATTCGTCACCGCGCCAAGAGGCTCCATTCCAAATCATCCATTGACCAGTCTGGACAACATAGACTGCTTTCCCATCAAGCCATTGACCAAAGGTCTCGCCCAGTTTTGCCTCTGTCACATTGGCCCCGTCAGTAAACCGCCCAAAATTAATAACTTCGGCCTCAGCTTCTTTAACAACCGACAGCGATCTTTCTTCTGTTCCACAGTATATCCCAATAAGTTTCGCTACACGATCAGCCGCGGCCTTTCCAATACAATCCACAAGACCTTGATAGCCACGAAGTTCGTCATGAGGTTTGCCAACAGAAATTCTAACGCAGTTCATGCGAGCTTGCGCTTCTTGGTCCCCCGTTATCTTGCAAATACGCTGTAAAATATTAACAAGCAGTTGAGGATCAACGTCCTGCTTCAAGCAAAGGCCGTGGATAGGCGCAGTGAAGTTGGACAGCCGATTAAAAAAGAAAACCGTTTATGGCGCCATAGCCATCCAACCTATCATAAATATATAGCTATCCAACTTGTAATAACTATAGTGTGTCCCTTCAGAAATATCACACTTATGATAGGTATGACAGTTAGTTTGTGTGAGTTGTATTCGAGCTTAGCTGAGTTAATGGGCGTTTTTTTCCGAAGCCAAAAGAGCAGCCCTTGCCAGTCTTGTCTTTATCCCAAGTAGTTTTCAAAGAAGTGTTTATACTACCAGATAGCTCTGCTTCAAGCGTTTCTGGCAGTTTCTTCTCCTTTGAACATGTGGAGTAATGAAACTTATAAAAATAAAAAGTTTATCCATCAGAAAAACTTTTTAAATACTGCTTGATCAGATATTTATCATTTAACTTAACTTGTTCCCTGCTATTTATCTTTTGTTTAGAATGCATAGCGCTGTTTATTGAGCACAAGTAACTCTTGGCCGTTTGGTGCCATGTATATTTTTCCTTTACGAGTTGAATGGCCATCTTTGATAGTTCCGAATGCCGTTTTAATCCATCCATCAATCCTTCCGATATGCTTTTCGGTGAGGTGGGGTCTACGAGTACGCCTGAACCGTCAAAGAAAATCTCAGAAGGCCCACCATTTTTTGTAACAACCGGGGCCAAACCCGTTGCAGCTGCCTCCAAAGGGGCTAACCCAAAAGGTTCGTATAGGGAGGTAAGTGCGAATACCGAACCACGTTCTGCAAAATACCTATACGTCGCTGCTAACTCAAGTTGTGATCCAAGATTGAGGAAATGGACATGTTCTTGGATATGACCGTCCTTTATTTGATCCAGTATTTTTTTCAATACTACCTGTTCATCGTTAGAAAGTTTATAAATATCAGCCTCAGGGTCGTTTATTCCCCGAACGCAAAGTACCAAGTGTGCCTTTTGGATTAAGGCATTATCCTCTAAATATGCTTGTATCACACCGATAATATTCTTTTTTTCATCCAGACGGCTTGATACGAGTATGACAGGG
This sequence comes from uncultured Alphaproteobacteria bacterium, assembly GCA_913031285.1. GTDB lineage: Bacteria > Pseudomonadota > Alphaproteobacteria > Rhodobacterales > Rhodobacteraceae > LFER01. The sequence continues at coordinate 6,923 of CAJWEI010000056.1, forward strand.
CCTCCATTTACCCCAAAAATAGCATCCAGTTTTGGTTTAAACTTTTTATCTGTAAGCGTCGGCGTCTGACTAAATATGGTATCATTGACTCCCGGTGGTATGACGTCAAATTTTGTCTCACCAAATTGATCAAGCGCACTTAAATAAAGTGGATGGGCGTACTGTTCATCCCTCTCTTGTTTGGTAGACACCATAATCTTCGTTGCGTATTTCATACTAATGCGTTCTGCGGCTAGTCGCTTTGAAAACTTAAAGCGTTTCTCCATACTAGGCCAATTATCAGTTGTTGTTCCTAATTTGTCCAATTTCTGTGCACCCAGCGAATGTCCTGTGAACGAGAATGGAATACCAGTCTTTTTCAGCGTCAGCGCAGCCCCATATCCACCATCGGCATAATGAGCAGTTATAAAATCCGGTAACGCGCCGTTATAAAACCGCAACATACCGTCGACAAACTCTGGTAAATGAGGCCAAAGTTTTTCTTTATTTAGAAACAAGTCTCCGCCACAAGGAAAACGCAGGATGCGCAGATTTTCTTTGCAAATTGAATAACCGTCTTGGTCAGCAGCAAATTCAGGCCATGAAACATCACGAATTCTCCTTGTGACTATATCAACCTTATGACCCTGCTGTGCCATTGCTTGGGCAAGCTCTTTAACATAGATAAGCTGCCCCCCAAAATCCGGATGCTCGGTTAAATAACTATCTGCAGGATCAAAATTCCCCTGTGGATTCATAAATACAATATGCATCGACTGATTACTCTTTTGGTTTCATTTGGATAATATGGAATAGTCAGATTTAATCTAGCCATCAGCTGCGGCTTTATGTCTTACAGCTATTGCATGGTCTAAGACTGAGTGAAAGGTCATTTCCTTGAGCCTTAATAATGTTCCAATTTCTTCCTTATTCATCCTCCAAACTTTGATCACATTAGCTCTTCAGGAACATATTTTGTGAATTTATGGCCATAGTTAATTATATCTGCCTCAAGATAAAAATTCCTGTACTCGAAAAAATATAATCGACTACGTAGATTGCTTCATAGATATTGTTTGGATTTCAAAAAGATTTTCTACTTTTTTTAAACGGCTTTACGTAACTATTAAACAAAGCTATCTTTGCCCCTTTTATATCTCTAATGTTTGCACTTAATCAGATTTTGGCTTTTGATGAATAAATAAGATAAATTTTTGGTCGCAAATTAATATAAAAACCATGTTATAAAAATATTCAGATTTTTTGTAGGCGCAGTTTTACCTTTTTCCGGCCCTTTTGAAATACGGCCAAAAAAAAATTCTTCTAAGTAATTGCAAATTTATTGTACTTTAAATTGTCCGTTAATATTTTTTAAAAAGTCTAGCGTTGTACAGAAAAAATCCATTCCAAAATTTGGGATCGCAGATCAAATGTTGCCCAAATTTAGTGCCAGATTGGCAAATAAGACAAAAAAAAATATTTTGAGATTAATAAAGCTTGACCATTTTAGTGTTTTAGTTAAGCGAGAGGCCTATGGATTACGACATCTCATGGACAAGTCTGAATACAAAACTTCGCACCTCCGAAGATTTAAGCGGCGGACTAGGCGCTGCTCTTCTTGAATTAGAAAATCATCAGAGGGAATGCGGTTTTATAATTGATGACTTGGCTGAAATACAGAGGTTTGTTTTTCGCCATCCTTCGAAAGATTATAGCTTTCGAGCGCAATTGAATCCTAAGCGCGCAATACGTCATGACGGTTCAGGTATCTTACATCCTCCTCAAAATGAGACGTCTCTGAATAATGGTTGCTTCCTTTGCCGCGAAAATATTAAATGGCAACAAAAAGGGCGCCAAATTGGTTTTGAAATTAATGCCCAGAGAGGCAGGTATAACGCTTTAATAAACCCTTTTCCACTTCTGCCTAATCATGTCGTTTTGGCATCACAAACCCACATACCGCAGGAATTTAAACTGCTAAGCGATAATCATAAGAGCAAAGAGCTAGAAGAAGTGCTTGAGGACCTTTGCGAGTTGGCTTGCCGGCTTCCAAGCCATGTAGGGTTTTACAACGGTTTTGGAGCAGGTGCTTCGATTCCATCACATTTTCATTTCCAGTTTTTCCAAAGGCTACCTCAAATGCCTAACTTTCCGATTGAAGAGAGGAATTTTACTTCTGCAAAAGATACAAGTTTTCCTGAGTTTATCTTGGACTACCCTATTCACGTTTTGCGATGGCGTGGCACTATTTCTGAAGTTGTCTCAAAAGCCTGCTCATGGATCACGCAAGCAATAAAAAAAAGTCATATAGGTAAGCATAGACTTACATCAAATATTATTGCGACTTCGTCCGAATTGGGACAGAATGTTACGCTATATTTTATTCCCCGTGATAAGGAAAATCAATTTTGGAACGGTGAGAAAGGAATTGTTGGTGGCCTTGAAATACTGGGAGAGCTTGTAATGGCTAGTGAAGATGAGCGTGCTCTAATTGAAAAAGGTAATATCGATTATTTTTTTATTTATTCCGCTCTCTCAAATGTAAGTACTCCGCTCGCCAACAAACCTTATTAAAATTTTCTTGCTCAAGCACTGGTTTTCGATTTGAACTAGAGCTCCGGATTATAGCTAACCCCTTGCCCAAGCATTTGTCGATTGACAAGAACAATACCTTGATTTGTTACATTAAACTTTTCTGCATCTGCTTGCGCATCAAACCCGACAACTGTACCCGATGGAACAATACAACCATTATCCAGGATTACATTTTGCAAATGACAGTTAGTACCAACCCTACAGCCCCCTAGAGCAAGTACGCCGTTTAGTTTACAACCAGAATTAACCTGCACCTCAGAAAAAATTATCGAGCGCTGAATTTCTGAATTCTCAATTAAACACGCACCACTAATTATCGAGGACTCGATTATGCTACTGCCTTTGCCAGGCTTTATAAATGCAGGAGATAACTGCCTTTGATACGTGGCCGTTGGCCAACCTTTGTCGTAAAGGTTTAAAGGTGGCTCTGCTTTTAGCAACTCCATATTTGCTTCATAATAGCTATCAATAGTTCCAACATCTCGCCAGTACGGGGGATTATCATTGGTTGGGTTGCGGAATTCATATGCATGAAAATGATCACCTCTCCGCAAACCCTCAGGTATAATATCTTTACCAAAATCGTGGCTTGATCTTTCTGAAACCGCATCATCACGCAACATAGAGGCCAGATATCTATGTGAAACAACATAAATGCCCATGCTGACTAAGGCTTTATTATCCTTACCTGAAATTGTTTTGGGATCTTTTGGCTTCTCTTCGAAATTAATTATGCGACCATTCTCACTCACACTCATTACGCCGAATTGATTAGCCGCTTTTGCTGCTTCAACTGCAATGCAGGCAACTGAGAAATCTGCCCCGTTATTAACATGCTCAGCGAGCATTTCACCATAATCCATATTATAAATATGATCACCAGCCAAAATAACGACATATTCTGGGCCGTGACTCTCTATTATGTCGAGTGACTGGAAAACAGCATCCGCGGTTCCTTGAAACCACGTTTCATTATCTGTCCATTGTTGAGCCGGGACTATGTCTAAAAAATCGCCGCGCTCATTATTAACCTTTGTCCATCCTTTTATCAGATGTCTAATTAAAGAGTGCGACTTATACTGGGTTAATACACAGATTTTGTTTATGCCTGAATGCATACAGTTTGAGAGGGTAAAGTCTATTATTCGGAATTTACCGCCAAAAGGAACGGCAGGTTTTGTTCTCCAGTCTGTTAAAACACCCAAACGCTGACCACGACCGCCAGCCAAAACTAAAGCCATTGTATTATTTGTTAAGCGACTTACAAATCGAGCTCCATTTGATTTCATAATTCTTCCTCAAAGAGCGGATCTAGCGTCGCGGCGCGCAAAAGCCAGAAATGCTTTTGCCTTTGCATCTCTCCCATCAGAGAATGTCCATACTCCACCATTTGAGTGTTTTTTATCTGTCCATCTGCATTAGTCTGGCAGAACCACCAGCCAATTGGGTTTGTTCCAAGATCTATACCTAGACGCATTAATCCGAATCCAAAAACTTTTAAAATACGTTGCAGTATATTTTTTTTTGTGTCAAATTTTTGGAATTTCTTTGGTCTTATCAAAAAATGGAAGGTCAACAATCTCTGCATGCTGTATATTCTCATGAGTCCCAACAACTTCAAGTTTTTTTGATTTCCAATCGTCTTGAAATTTAAATCTTACAAATCCAATACCACAATCCAAAGTAGGCGAAAAAGTACCAGAAGTTATTGTTCCAACTTCTTTGCCGTTCTGAAGAACACTCATGCCAACTTCAGGAACAGCTTTACCCGTTTTAATGCCAAAAAGAAGTTGATCACAGCTATTTTCCAGAAGTGCTTTACGACCGATAAACTCTTTTTTATCCAAATCAACAAATCTTCCTAGACCGACTTCGAATGGATTAACAGATGGATCCATGTCTACTAAATTTTCTCTTATTCCACCTTCAATTCGCCTAACAGTCATCGCTCGAGTGGATGACATCTCCATCCCATATTGGGCACCACTTAATACCAAATCGTTCCAAAGTTTTTTATGATCAATCGTTGGTTCACAGTAAAGTTCAAATCCCAATTCATTTGTATAACCAGTCCTCGAAACATAAATTCTTTGTCCACCTAAATCGTAAAAATCAGCATTGTAATATCGCATATCACAGTTAATTCTTCCGCACTATACGTCATTCATGATTGCCATTGATGACGGGCCTTGAAGTTGTAAACCCCATATATGTCGATTTTTAATTACTACTTCAAAATTTTCCTTATGTGTCAATAACCACGTTTCAAATGCACCATCTGCCTGGACATCCCAAAATGACTCTTTGTGAATTTAAATAGAATTCCATCCATCATGACACCGCCATTGGAAGTGCAGGCAAGGCAGTAATAACCTCTATTTATGTCCATCTCGAGAACGTTTCGCACTAAAATATGATCTAAAAAGGCTTCCGCATCCCTGCCTCTTATCTCTAAAGGTTTCTCTGGCACGTCAAAAAGAAGTGCATTGTTGCGAAGTAACTTGTACTTCGCCAAGATATTTTCCTCTAAGGAAATAGGAAAAAATCTGTCCGCATATATTCCAAATGTAGTTTTTTCATGACTATAAAATTCAGCAAAAGGGCTTTTCTCTACATGCCGCGCAATCACACGATTTGGATTTTTTAAATATGGTTGAATAAAACCTTTAGCCAATTGAATTTCCCTATTTTTAAAATTCATAAATCATCTCGATAGTATCAGGCTTTTTATATGTGGCCACCAAACAAAATCCCTCTTGATCTTAAAAGTGCATATAAATTTCACAATCTGCTCCACCTTTTTAACGCAATTACTAAAAGAACAGGACCACATCCTTAAACACACTGATTGACTAAAATTGTTACTGAAGTCAGCTCCAACTGTGTGCTTAGTGTCTTAACGGCTGCCATTGTTATTAAGGTGGTGCGAATGGGGTGAGTCTTCAATTATTTAATAGCTTCGCCTTTTGAAGCGGAGCGCCACATCTGGGAATCCTTCAATAAAATGACTTCTGTGGTAAACTCCCTAGTTTTTTTTCAGAAGTCTTCTTTTATAAATGTTATAATCATAGAGTTTTCGTCTTCATAAATCAGCTTGGTGTCGAAATTTATCCAAGTATCCCCTTCCCAACTTTTTTTGTACTCTTCCAGTAAAGTCTTTTTGCTTTCTTAATAATCAGGTGCCATATACATATAATCTTAATGAAATACTTCAGCCATTGTATCAAAGTCTTTTTTTGTTAGCGGCCATTAGGTACTTCTCATAAAAGCTCATTACTTTACTCCAGTGATCGCATTCCAAACCCTAGTCGAACAGAACCACATCCCTAGAGATACCGATTGGTTAGAATTGCTTTCTGTGGCCAGTCGTGGAGACCGAGGACCAAAAGGCTAATAGAAAATGGCCACAAAAAAGACGAAAATCTATTGATTTTATGTGTTGCACTAGAGTAAGAAAATAATTTAGCTTTTAATATTTAATCAAATAAAAAAATGTAAATATCTATTTAATTTTCAATATAAATGTTCGCCACTCCAATTCCTGCCGCTTGATAAGCGTCATATATTTCATCAGCACCAGATTTTCTAAGCAAGAGGGGGTCGCCTTGTGATCGTGTTGGAACTATTATTTTACCGTCAAAGCCAAACTTTCTTGCCTGTTTTATCAACCAGTCTTGAGCATTATAATCTGGAAGAGCCAAGATAATTGCTTTCAATTTTCCAAAGCACAGTGCAGCCAGGGGTTATATCTAAGCACCCCATGTCAGCCTCTCCTCAAAAGAAGGTCAGGTACGAGCAGACCGATCGTCAGACTAAGGGGGACTGGGTAGGGGATTGGTTTTAGAAACTCAGGCAGTCCAGCTAGGACCACTAGGGCACCCGCTAAAGCCTGAGGCACGCCAAGAGACACTCCCCAGTGTTTCTTCAGCTGCCAATGCAAGACAAGCCGAAGTAAACTGCCTGCAAGTGCAAGCAGCAAAAATAATGTAATCATGATGGTAACCGCCTTTTCTTGTTACCACCAAAGATGCAGAGGATTTCTCAGTTTTAGGGAGCGGCGAAGGGATACGGTGAACTTTTCGTATTTGTTTGGTTTAGGGGTGTGTCATAACGAGAGGCACCGGTATATTATCCATGCATACTGCACTATTAGGCCTTAAGGGAGCCTGTGTGGGTGTTTTACACGCTCAAACACGCTCGGATGTACCTCTCAGGGTGAATATAATCATCCAAGAGAGTTTAATAATCACGCTCAAAGCACAGCTATACTAGGCTCAGCTGAAAAAGTTAGTTACTTCAAGCACTTTTGCATGAGGTTTTAGTTGCACCAAATAACTAGTGAGGCGGCGAGACAGCGCAAACTCTTTGTAAGTGGGAGTACCATACCCAACGTAAAGGCACAGATACCATTTTGTTTCCTAAAGTTACTGCTGACTGACCCATTGCAAAATCATCAAGTATTATAAGCTTTGAGGGTGCCCGTTGACTCACGAATTTTGAGCGTCGCGGGAACCAAGGTTACTGTTTTCGGCAATCCCGGATCTTGAATACGATCTAACATTACCCGCGCGAGTTTTCGGCCAAGCTGATAAGGACAAACTGCCATCGTTGTCAGCCGCGGCATCGAAATTGCGGCTTCCTCAATATCGTCAAAACCGATCACCGAAATGTCCCGTCCTGGCACACGATCTAATTGAAGAATAGCCAGAGAAGCACCAAGTGCAACCATGTCACCATTACACACGACTGCGGTAACTTCAGGATGTGCTTTGTTTAGTTCAAACATAGCATCCATCCCCGCATGCCTGTTGTCCTCGGTATCCCAGACGATTGAGTCTTTAATACCGCTTTCAATTAGCGCAGATCGATATCCCGCAATTCTCTCAGACCTTGGGGCAACACTCGCAATTCCTCCCAAAAAAGCAATATGACGATGGCCGAGGCTTACTAAGTAATTTGTTGCAACTGCAGTGGCATCGGAATCCTCAATCCCGACATGATCTAATAGGCCGACATCTGGGCGCCTTAAAAAGGTGACTGCGGGCAGCCCATGGGTCTGAAGTAAATCATAGGTGGACGTTGGCGTTCCTTGGGCAGGAACCCATATTAGCCCGCCGCGAGACGATCGGATGAATGCTTCCAGCTGACGCCTTTGTCGTGTCGCGTTATCACGCGCGTCCAAGGTTGACAGCAAGTAACCCTCATCTTCAAGCAAATCGCTTGCGCCGCTGATGACCTCCGCATTGAACGGGTTAGAAATGTGATGGATTGCTAGGCCGATTTCTTTGTTTTCACCAGACCGCATAGACGCAGCACGGCCGTCTTTAACATAATTGAGTTTCTGCGCGATTCGCAGGACCTTCTTTCGTGTTTTTTCTGAAATTCTTCCAGTACCGCGCATTACTTGACTGACGGTTGCCACGGATACGCCCGCCTCGCTAGCTACTGTTTCAAGTTTGGGCTTTTTGGTCACGTCAGCTCGCCATTTTACCGGAATTTCTCAAATTTTAGATCATCTTTGATATAACGAATTATCTACAAAAGCATCAAGAAATTTTCTAAAGGTCAAACATATTTTTTTTATGAACTTAAAATTTGAGAGCTATTTTACAACGAATCGTTGACATTTGCTATAACGTTGTATCAATTGCTATAACGTTATACCATGGGTTTGGTCAGTCCGGCAAAATTTAATTCCGGCGATAGTGGAGGAAGCAGACATTGCTGGACCCCAAGAACTCAACAATAGAATCGCATGATCCGCTATTCGTTCAAGTGATGGTAATTTTTTCGTTACTAATTTTAAGAAACTAGGGAGAAAATAATGACACTTAAATTTAAACTGTTAGGCCTCCTGTCCGGTCTTTCTGTTCTAGCCTCGGCTGCAGCCGTTTCTGCTCAAGAAATCCGGGTCTGGACCACTGAAACCCAACCCGCGCGACTCGAGCGTCAACAGAAAATGGCTGCGGACTATCAAGCAGCGACGGGTGTTACTGTGCAAATGATTCCGGTTGATGAGGGTGATCTTGGGACTAGAGCAACCGCAGCCTTTGCAGCAGGTGATCTGCCGGACGTAATTTATCACCCTTTGCAGCATGCCTTGCCATGGTTTGAGGCAGGTATACTGGACGCAGAGGCAGCCCAAGAGGTTGTTGACGGGCTTGGCGTCGATACCTTTGCCTCTGGTCCGATTTCTATGGCAATGACACCTGACGGCGTGGCCGGAGTGCCTGTAGACGGTTGGACTCAAATGGTCGTTTATCGAAAAGATCTATTCGACGCCAACGGGCTTGAAGCCCCCACAACTTATGCGAACGTCGTAGCAGCGTTGGGCAAGCTTCATAATCCGCCAGAGATGTTTGGTTTCGTTGCAGCAACAAAGGTAGATGAAGGTTTCATGAGTCAAGTTCTCGAACATGTCCTGCTGGCAAATGGTGCTACCCCTGTCAATGCCAACGGATTCAGCGGATTTGAAGAAAAGGCTACGGTTGAAGCACTTGAGTTTTACAAAACAATCGCAGAAGCTTCGCCTCCTGGAGAGCTATACTGGAAACAATCACGCGAACTCTATTTTGCTGGCCAGGCCGCAATGATCATCTGGTCGCCTTTTATAATGGACGAACTGGCAGGACTACGAGATGCGGCCCCTGTCACAATTAACGATGATCCAACCAGTCGTGAGTTGGCAAAGGGTACTGGCTTCATAACAAATTTTTCTGGTCCGTCGAATCCTGAAGGCGCTGCATGGGCCGACACCCGTTATTTTGGAATTACGGCAGACGCTGACACCGAAACCGCACAAGACTTTGTTAGCTTCGCTGTTGGAGAAGGGTATCTAGACACGTTGTCAATCGCGCCAGAAGGTAAGTTCCCGGTGCGCCGCGGCAATGCAGACAATCCCAGCGCATATATCGACGGTTGGTCCAAGCTAGATGTTGGTGTTGATCGACGTGCGCCACTTGCCGATCTATATCCTGCATCGGTAATTGCAGATATCGTTGCAGGTCTTGATGTGGGTCAGCGGTGGGGTGTTTCAGAAGGTCAACTGGGCCTCGCGTCTAAGATTATAAATAGTCAAGCGATCAATCGCGCGACACGCTCGTTCCTAGATGGGGATATTGACGCAGCGGGCGCAGTCGCTAAAATGAATGCCGAACTGGCCGAGATTGATTAACCAACTGCCAATCCATTTGCATGGGCGGCAGCGATGCTGTCGCCCAATTGACATATAAGCTTTAGGAGAGTCCAATGACACCTTCGGTTCCGCCGACTGGTAATGGGCCCCTTGGGAAACGCGAAGCGCGACTCGCATGGCTTCTTCTTTTCCCAACAATAATTTCGGTTTCCATTGTTGTCCTCTTGCCATTAATTGCAATCTTTTGGATCAGTTTTAAACCGATTGGTCTAGAAGACCTAAGACCGCCCGAAACAGTAGTTCGCGAACAGTTGCTAGGGCGTCCTAGCGCGGATGGAGACGTTGCGACAATTCGTTATCGGCTTCGAAATTCAAGTCAAAAAAAACCCGTGGAAGACGTTACCCTTTCAGACACTCTTCCCGACGGGTTGGTAATTGTCTCGTTGGATGAGCGATGCGTACTGAATGGCCTAGTTTTTGTCTGCACTCTTGGCGATTTTGAGGGTGGCCAGCGTGAAACTGTTGAGGTCACTGTAACGGTTGGTCGGATATTTCTGGATTCCAGCATTAACCTAAGCGATACTCCTGCAGTCGTCACCGGCACAAGTGAAAATATCCTTACAAACTCAGAGTTCACGCTGGAAAACTTCGTGCGATTTTTTAATGGTCAAGAATTCTGGTCGGTTCTTTTCGCAACGCTGTTTTACACTATCGTGGGAACTATTGGCGCAGTTGTGGTTGGGCTTTTCGCTGCGTTGCTCTTAAACAACGATTTCAAAGGGAAAGGGCTTATTAGAGGGCTTTATCTCTTTCCCTATGTCGCGCCGGTCATTGCCGTCGCCTTTTCATGGGTGACTTTACTCGATCCATTCTCAGGGTCATTGAACGCGCTGTTAGTGCAAATGAGAGTAGTAGAAAGTCCAATCAATTTCTTTGGGCAGAGACCTCTTGCGCTGATTATGGTAACCATTTTTGAAATTTGGCGGTATTTTCCCCTTTCTTTCCTTTTCATACTCGCGCGGATGCAGTCCATCGACACCGATATGTACGAAGCCGCAGATATCGATGGTGCAAGTCCGTTCCAGAAGTTTTGGTACCTATCATTGCCAATGCTTCTAGGTATTCTAAGCGTATTATTCCTTCTGCGCTTCATCTGGACCTTTAATAAATTTGATGACATCTTCCTCTTAACTGGTGGGTCTGCCGGAACGCGCACGTTGACGGTGAACGTCTATGAACAAGCGTTTGCGATATCGAATATCGGCGCAGGGGCAGCAGTTGCAGTTGTCATTTTTGGTTTCCTCCTGGCCTTCTCTATCTTCTTCTTAAAGTTCATAAGCAGAGAGGAAGGATTATGAGAAAGGTCCGAAACGGGTACCTAATAGCAGCAATTATTGGCTGTTTTTGGGCATTCACAATCGCAGTTATTATTGCAGTCCTGATGTCTTTCTCAACTGGTGAATCCTTCCGGCCCAGTTTCTTGGTATCTTTTTTACAGGGGATAGCCACAGGTCTGACCACACTCTTCTACAGAAATAAACCTATCCTCTCCGTCGGACTGGCAGTGATTTCAATCATTTTTTGCTCGTTAGGTTTTGGATCCATTCTTATCGACGAGACTGTTTCGTTTTCAACGCAAGCATTTGCAAGTGTTCTGTTTGCAATTTTTACCGCTTGGCCGCTTATTATTATTCTTAACAGTCTCTCGCCTGGTGATGTCGACAAGCACGATTTCGAAGACGCTGTGATTAAATTTCTGACTGGCTTTGGATATATCTTTTTTACGACAATCGTAGTTATTCCATTTTACGTAATGTTGATGACCAGTCTAAAGAACCAACAGGAGCTTCTCCAGAACCCACTCGATTTTTCGATCGATTTATCAAAAGGTATGAACCTTTTCCGTAGCTATTTTGAACTTTTCGGTCAATTTGGATTTGGAAGCTACCTTTGGACAAGTTTTTATGTATCAGTAATCACCGTGGTTATCACACTGGCTTTTTCCATTCCAGGGGCCTACGCAGTCGCGCGCCTTCGGTTCAAAGGTCGTACAGCCTTTGGTCGGTCTGTACTAGTAATTTACATGGTTCCGATGATTGTTTTAGCCCTTCCAATCTATATCGCTTTTTCTATGACAGGTCTGCGTAATACAGTCACTGGGATCGTAATGATCTATCCAGTAACGACCATACCAGTGGCGTTATATATGCTCCAGGGGTACTTTCGGGGGTTACCCTACGAGGTCGAGGAGGCTGGTTTGATGGACGGACTGTCGCGGCGTGCGGTGATCTGGAAGATTACCCTTCCACTGGCTCTACCCGCCATTGCCTCCGTCAGCCTCTACGTTTTTATGATAGCTTGGAACGAGTTTTTATTGGCCTTTATGCTTCTCGATGATCCGTCAAAATTTACTCTGACGCGCGGCGTCTCATCTCTAAATTCGTCAGAGGTTCCGCGACAACACCTCATGGCAGGAGCAGTAATCGCGACGCTTCCAATCATGGTAATATTCTTAAGTTTGGAACGTTTTATGACCAATGGCCTTACAGCGGGGAGTGTGAAAGGTTGAATATAAAAGACAAATTATCGTTGGATAAAGTAGCCAAATCCATCCTCCGTACGAATGATCGCGGGAGTTACACAGTGCCAACCGCTGGACTTTATCCTTACCAGTGGAACTGGGATAGCGCTTTTGCAGCTTTAGGGTTCGCGACATTTGATCTGGACCGTGCATGGATAGAAATCGAAACGTTGTTTTCCGCGCAATGGCCGAATGGAATGGTTCCGCATATCATCTTTCACAAAGACGACCCTGGGTACTATCCGGGACCGGAAGTTTGGGGAACGCATGGAATCGGGCCAATCTCCTCCTCAGGGATAAGTCAACCTGCAATTGCCGCAACGATGATCCGCAGCATTTGGGAACAGGACAAAGATAGAGGCGAAATGCATCTTCGAACTTTACTTCCCAAGATTAAGGCCTGGCATAAATGGTTCATGGATTGGCGAACAGATGAAAATGGTGCGGTCTTTTTAACCCATCCCTGGGAAGCAGGCCGGGACAACAGCCCAGATTGGGATACCGCCATGGCGATGATCGACCCGGTTGGCGTCGGTGAATACACCAGACGAGATATAGGGCATGTTGACGCGGCGATGCGCCCTACGAAAGCCGATTATGACAGGTATATCTGGCTAGTGGACCAAGGTAGAAAACTCCGTTGGAACGAAGAAGAAATGGCAAGGGAACGAACATTTATGGTTGCTGATCCCACGCTGACCTTTATCTTGCTTCGCGCCAACCGTGATCTTGCACGCATGTCAGAAGATCTTGGTGAAGACCGAACGGAAATTGATGCTTGGAGCAAAACTCTTGAAGCGGGAGCAGCGCAGTTGAGGAATCCCAAAACCGGTATATTTGAGGCAATTAACCTTCAGACTAAGGAATTCACTGGCCATATTACTTCGGCATCATTTTTGTGTTGGTACGCACGTCTAGACGATCCACGCACGTATGATGCGTTGAAAAAGTGCCTCAAGACCTGTCGTTATCCTATCCCAAGTTTAGCCATGGGCTCACCTCACTTCAACGGATTTGCGTATTGGCGTGGACCAACCTGGGCGATCATGAACTGCATGATCGGGATGGGGTTGGCGGATATGGGGCATTTTGAGGCAGCCAAAAAACTTCGTCATCTTACCCGAGATTTGATCGCCGAGTACGGGTTTGCCGAATATTTTCATCCCTTAACTGGAGCTCCTGCAGGTGGCGGTACATTCACCTGGACGGCCGCCGTTTGGTTGGCGTGGGCCTCACCATCAGCAGGAGAACAATGATGGGTGCGATTCAGCTAAAGGCCGCTGAAAAATGGTACGATGATCTGCAGGTAATCAAAGGCATCGACCTGGATATAATCGACGGTGAATTCGTTATATTCGTTGGCCCTTCAGGCTGTGGAAAATCTACCTTACTGCGCATGATTGCGGGCCTCGAAGAAACTTCGCGAGGCTCGATCATCTTGGATGACAGGGATGTGACGGATAAACCACCCTCAAAACGTGGGCTTTCTATGGTTTTCCAGTCCTACGCGTTGTACCCGCATATGTCAGTGAGCGATAACATGGGGTTTAGCCTTAAGACGGCAGGTGCTCCAAAAGCTGAAATTGAAGACAAGGTCAACGAAGCCGCGCGCGTGTTGAAACTTGAACCACTTCTAAACAGGCGTCCCAAAGATATGTCCGGCGGCCAACGGCAGCGGGTCGCAATAGGCCGGTCTATCGTTCGGGCACCAACCGCGTTTCTGTTTGACGAGCCACTCTCGAACCTTGACGCTGCGCTACGTGTCGAGATGCGACTCGAAATAGCCAAGTTGCACCAATCACTTAAAACGACTATGATTTATGTAACACATGATCAAGTTGAAGCAATGACGCTCGCAGATCGGATAGTTGTTTTAGAAGATGGTAAAATTGCGCAGGTAGGAACACCTCGAGAACTTTATAAAAATCCGGCAAATCTATTTGTCGCACAATTTATTGGCTCGCCTAAAATGAACATAATACCTTGCGGTTTTAAGTCTGGGTCATTTACTCTTGAGGGCGGGCATAGTGGTGCATATTTGGGCAACGCAGAGCCAACTCATTTAGGGGTACGCCCTGAACACGTCCAATTGGATGCCGCAGGCAGAGGCAATTTTGACGGACGAATTCAAGTGGTGGAATACCTTGGAGCAGACAGTTTTGTTTTTGTGGATTGTGGGCCACTAGGTGTGGTGAATGTCCGAGTGAAAGGCGAAAGTGATCACAAGGTGGGTCAAGATGTGTCTCTGTTCTTTTTCGCTGAGCAAGTACATTTCTTCGGCGCAAATGGAATTGCAACCTAAACTGTTCGAATGTCGAATTATAAGAGACAGCGTTTATCCTCCGTTAGACGCAAAAAAGCCCCACTGTCTCGAACGATGGAGGCTATACGGGTAAATTTTGTTAGGTTAATAGCTAGGCTGCGGCAGCGAGACATTGGGACAACACAAACTCTCCCAGTCGTGCGTAGCGCTCTGTAGCAATTTACGCCTTTAGCTCTCACTGGTCTGAAAGGTTCTTCGCATAGGGTCATAGTTGTTTTTGCAAATTTGCCCGCCTATTTGAAATTAGACCCTCCTTTTCGGAACGAATATCGCATTTAAGATATAGACTTTTCCTACAACAACCTATCTTTCGAGCAATATTCTTCGATCGTCCTTTAATGAGCTATCAAGCCCTATTTATGTTTACGAAGAGTGTCGTTCAACCCTGTACGTTGGGCAAGCCCGTACCTGCCCGAGTCAAACAGAGACAAAGTCCGTCCGTTGTTCAACTCCGCGAATACATCCAAATCCCAAGGCCAGCATATGTGATGAGAAACGTGTACTCCGTCTACGGGTAATTTTGGCGCATTCCGGTTTTTGATTAGCTCTTTCGCCATCCGAAGAAATGGGTACATGTTTGCTCTCCTATGGCTGTGACGTCGCACTCTAGGCACATAGGGTCAATGCTCTTTTACTAGCTTTCACACAGTAGTACTCAACTCTGTCAGTATGACTTCTATGAAAGCTGAGTTTAATACGTCCTGAAGCAAAGACCTGAAGGCTATATCCCTGATAGGTCTGAAGGGTTGTGGGGGAGAAGTTGTTATCTAAATACATAACTGGTTATTCCTATTCTAAATACAA
>CAJWEI010000057.1 GCA_913031285.1 uncultured Alphaproteobacteria bacterium
GGCCCGAACGCGCAGGGGCACGCCATGCCAGCGTCCTGCCAAGCTGCCTGTAGCGCGTTGCAAGCTCCACGGAGGCGCAAGCACTGGGCCAAGAACAAAGGACGGCGGATGCGTGGCGAACTGAAGGCGCTGGAGGCGTGGTTCGTGGGCCACGGTCATTTGTCCAAGAACTGGAAGAAGTGGTTTCGCTAGTGTCACAGCTGTCACAGCACTTTATTCCTTTTTATGTTTGGAGAAAAACAAATAGAAAAAGGATGAAAACCGCTGTGCCCCTTGTGACACCTTAAAATGGAAGGTTGTCCTCTTTGTATTCCACCACTTTAATCCCAGAATAGCCCCTCACACGCGCCCTCCCCTCTCTGCGTTGTACACGGTTAAAGCCACGTGAGCTCATATACCTGACCAGCTCTGTCTTGTGGATAAAATCTCGGTCTTCTTGGCGACCAAATTTTTGCGCAGCATCTAACAGTTCATCCGTTGGGATAAAGTTTGCGGTCACGTTCGTTACTTCAATTGATGTTTCAAAAAAGCCATCAGGTGGATCAGTAAACCTTTTATACTGTTGCAGCTCATTATACATCTAAGAAATTCTGCAAAACGTTTTCCACGGGTTGCATTTAAGCGTAAAAACCGTTCTGTGTCATTAGACTTCTTTTTGCCTATCTTGTTTCGTGGTTATCTAGGGTGATTGAATGATAAACGTTATCCACAAAGATGTAGGACTGGTCTCTCCTGCGCGGGTTGGGATGTCAGAACTGGATATTGAAACACCTGCATTGATCGTTGATCTTGATGCCTTCGAAAGAAATCTGAAAAAGATGCGAAGCATTATAAAGGCAAACGGCGTGAAATTGCGTGCCCATGCAAAGGCCCACAAATCGGCGGGCGTTGCACATCAGCAGATGATACTTGGCGGCGCGTATGGTTTTTGCTGCCAAAAGGTGTCTGAGGCCGAAGCTATGGTGGCTGCGGAACTTAAGGACATTCTGATCTCCAACCAGATTGTCACGCCGTCTAAGATTGAACGCCTTGTAAGTCTAAGCAAACGGTCGACAATACGTGTTTGTGTCGATGACATTAGGAACGTGGTTGATCTGTCAAAAGCTGCAAAAGCCCAGAACGTCGTCTTGGGGTGCCTCGTGGAAATTGATGTTGGTGCGGGTCGGTGCGGTATCAATCCGGGCAGTGATGCCGCAAGGCTTGCATATGCTATCACACAGCACCCAAATCTGCGGTTCGACGGATTGCAGGCCTATCACGGGCCAGCACAGCACTACGTAAAAGCAAATGAGAGAGCTGCAATATTTTCACAAATAATTGAAAAAGTTCGTGAGACCGTAGCCGAACTGGCAAAGTACGATCTGAGCTGCGAGATTATCAGTGGCGCGGGCACCGGCACCTTCCAAATGGAAGCCGCATCACAGCTGTTCACCGAACTTCAGGCTGGCAGCTATTGCTTCATGGATGCCGCTTATATGACGCTTGAGGCTGAAGACGGGCAGCCCGCTGTTCCCTTCGAAAACGCGCTCTTTGTGCTGACGACAGTGATGTCAGCGGCGCGACCCGGTGCCGTGGTCTGTGACGCCGGACACAAAAGTTCGGCCGTGGATTCAGGGATGCCGAAAGTGTACGGTATTGATAGTGTGACCTATACCGCATGCAATGACGAGCATGGAATGATCCTTGATCCAAACGGTATTCTTGATCTAAAAGACCGCATACGGCTGATCCCGGGCCACTGTGATCCAACATGCAACTTGCATGATTATCTCGTCGGTATTCGCAACGGTGTTGTTGAAACGGTCTGGCCCGTCACGGCACGCGGCAAGCTCTGGTGATTGCGTTAGACTTACATTGCAGGCAAGAACCCAAAAAAATAATCTTAAGAGACTTTCAGGCAAAACTGCTTAGGCGGGCAGTGGCTAAGTATTCGTGGGGAGTTGGTGGAAAAAGGAGCGTGGTTTGTTGACCGCGGTTATTGTGGTTCGAGTGTAAGCCCTACAGCTACACCAAATATAGTATAATAAAATTCTCTGCACCGCCAGATGATGTACAAAGACAAGGCTTTAGTATTCCTACTTGATTCATAATTCTAGATATAGCGTCAAACTTTTTGGCGCGATGTGTATTATTATCAATGTTAATAAAACGCGAAAACAGTGGTACTGGATCATTCAAATGTGGTGGCGACTTTCAACAAAAGTATTATTTAGTTTTCCCAAATAAATCGCCACCGCGGATAGATGACTATAAAGTTTATGCAGCAGTTTCATACTGCTGTAATTCTAACATTAATGTGCCGGAACGAGTAACTTCATTGCGTTTATTTAAGTAACCACTTTTTCTGCCATACTCCAACGCATGTTGATAGACATTAGTACCTGTCATCTCAAAGCAATGACTGAGTACTCGCTCAAACTCTAAGTAGGCTTTTCTTGCCTCATAAGTCATAGATTTAGTTACCATTTCTCTCTACTATCATATACTTTCACTTACGAACATATATTAGTTTTGGATTTCAAATCTGAATAGGTGCGACAATACGTACTAAAAACATCTGCGAAATGCAGAAAGTTAAGCTGTTAGACATGTTTTTTAGCAGACAAGTTGGCGTGTTCTGGAGCCACAAATGTTTGGCTTGGAGATGCCTAAATGGGAGGCAACGGTATTGGTTCACTTAGTTCCGAATAAGCAGACCTATTCACATGTATTTCAGTTATCATTGAGTTGACATACTGACTGAAACCCCACTCATCCACCTGCTTGTTAATATCATCCTCCGTCTCTGCAAACATATGCCCGAAGAGAATTATTCTGTGCCCATCCAAGTTTGATCACAGGTTTCAGATTTTCTTTTTCAACTTTCAGTTCCGACTCCTAGAGTATAGGAACTACCATTGACTTTTAGATCACTAGCATGGTCACGTTGACTTTGCCACCATTTCATGTTCGTTTGTTCCGATACAAATGTGTAAATGGTCAGCCACTCTTTCACCTTACTAATCCTTGTTGTTGGGCTATCTCATCACGCATTGTCGTTAAAGAAATGGTTCGCTTTGTTGTGGAGCCACTTACTAACACTATTTAATCGTCATGATTTGCCGTACTTATGAAGCAGATGCAGAATACATAGAAACTACAGATGATCTTGACAATCTCGTGCATGATAAGTGTGAGAGCTGGACGGCAAACTATGGCAAAGCTTGGCGCTTACAGTGTAGATATTAAAAACGTTTAACACATGAGTATCTAAAGACGGACTATTCAGATGACAAGTGAACAAAATAAAAATAACAAACTCCTAGCTTATTCAGTTTCGTTCATAGCCATTACATGGGGCTTAGTATTCTTAGCAATTGCATATTTTTTTATAGAAGACATTTTTTTATATAATGATAATTCTGACGAGATTAGCGTTACTGAGCAGCTTATGATTCAGCAGGAGCAGCAAGATAGAATTATTGAACTCCTAGAGGATATTGACGCAAGATTGAAAGAGCAGCCCTTAAGCAGCTTCACTCTTAATCTAGAAGATATGAAAGTAGAAGCACCAGCACTTTTGCAGCAACTACTTAAAAATCTAAAACCTTAGAAGAGGTTAAACACAAAGATGACTGAAAAAGACGTTGGAAAACGCAACCTCGAAAACACTTTTTGAGAGTAAAGCCCTCTCATGATGCCACTTAGTTAAGTAAATAGGGAGTTGGTTATGGAACCTTTTCAGCTTCGGCATTAGTCACCTAACTTACCTTATGACCTTCAAGCGGTATGCATAAAATAACTTTATGGCACCCTCTCTTTGGAAAAACCCTGAAATATATCGAAAGGCTAAGATACTGCTAGAAGCATCTCCCAATTCGTGAAAACATTAGCACAATTCGCGTGTCGGGGGTTAATCTCTTCTCCCCTACCGCATATCTGGCTAATGTGAGCGAAATTGATTATGGTTGCGATGTAGGACCTAAAGCTTGATTTAATTTTATAAACTTGGACTTTTCAGTTAAATAAGTTACTGAGAATTCTAAACCTGATTAAATAACTGGGACCAAATAAATTGGAAACTATTGTTTGTGGGGCTGGAATAAATGGAATTTCAACCGCGCTATGGTTAGTTCGCTCAGGTGTGGGGGTAACGCTGGTTGATCGAAAAGGGCCAGCAGCAGGAACTTCTTTTGGAAATGCGGGGGTGTTATCATCTGGGTCGGTAATACCGATCACCGTTCCAGGAATTGCAAGAACAGCGCCTGCGATGCTTTTGAACGCAGATGCCCCATTATTTATAAGATGGTCTTATTTTCCCCGATTACTTCCGTTTTTAAGACATTATCTGAAGCATGCTACATCACAACATGTTCAATACTATGCTCGAAACATGTATCATCTAATAAACGATAGCTTGCAGCAGCACATTAACCTAGCAAAAGGAACAACGGCGAAAGAGCTGATTTCTGATCATGATTATTGTTATGCATACTCCTCAGAAGATGCTTATAATTCAGATACTTGGTCTTGGGAACTTCGTAAATCGCTCGGTATTAGATTTTCAGTCATATCCGGGGCAGAATTTTCTGAAATTGATCCTTTATACAGCGGAAAGTTTTCTAAAGTTGTACTCAATAAAGAACACGGACGAATAAATGATCCTGCCCTATATTTAAATCTACTATTTGAAGAATTTATGCGGCTTGGCGGCAAATTTATGCAAGCCAAGATAACTGGCCTTATAAAGTTAAATGGTAGAGTTGTCGCTGTCAAAACTTCTGATGGGGAAATGGGTGCGGATAATTTTGTGTTTACTTTGGGGCCCTGGTCTGGTGAAATTTCGCGACTTCTTGACTTGAAAGTACCATTTGAGAGCGAGGGTGGTTACCATATAGAACTCATAAATCCCTCCGAGATGCCACAAGAAACTGTAAAAGTTGCATCTGGTAAATTTGTGGTCACACCAATGCGAAATAGAATAAGATTGGCGGGTATTGTAGATTTCTCTGGGCTTGACAGTAGTGATAACATTCAAGCATTAGAGCTACTTAAAGATAACGCATACAAGCTTTTTCCTTCGATTAAGTATGAGCGACTTGACACTTGGCATGGGCATCGCCCCACCACCGCTAATTCCTTACCTTTGATCGGACCTCTGCAAAAATTTCCTAACGCATTTGTCGGGTTCGGTCATCAACACGTAGGTCTAACCGGTGGTGCCAAAACAGGACTCATTCTTGCGAATTTGGTGACAGGTGAAGATCCAAATATTGATTTAACGGCGTTTAATCCAAATTTTTATTCTAAAAACTAAAAATATAATTGGATTACAACTTCTAGAACATACGTGGCAAAGCCGTTAAATGCTATTCCATACTTTAATCATGTTTAAGGAATTTGCCTTTTTTAATAACCGCAATTAGCCAGTTTTGTGGCTCACAACCTTATGCAATGATTTAATAAAGTTTTCTTGGGCTTTGGTCTCTATTGCACCTTCTCGGAATGATCTAACGTGATTGATGGCATCTTGAGAGGTAAAACCTAGATCAAAAAGTATCATTGCTGCAATAATTCCTGATCTTCCTAAGCCGCCTTTACAGTGTACGGCTATCGAACTCCCAGACTGAAAGCTATCTACAAAATTTGGGCGAAAACTGTCTAATTTAACTAAAATATTTTTATCGGGAATGCTCATATCTAAAATTGGAAAGCGCAACCATTTCAATGGCCTTTTTGCGAGCTCTTTGCGGAAAACTAACTTACTACAAAATTGATTAAATTCATGATCCTGAACCAAAGAGATAAAGAAATAGCAATTTTGGGCCTCTAGATAATCCAACACACGCTGCATCTCTTTAATTGAAAAATCATTCTGTGCAGTCCTGCCTGGAAAGGCTGTAAGAACTATTCCTGCCTCTTGTCCAGCGATGTTAATCTTATTTAAATTCAAAAATCTTATTCTCCACTTTAGATATTACGCCAGGCCTGTGTCCTTTTCAGAACCCCTACTGATATCAAACTGTGAATGCCTCTTACAAAAAAAGAAATATATACGATAAGCATTGCCATTGCAGCCGCTCCTGCAACATCTCCTTGTTCGTCAAGGTGAATTGATGATACGGAAGCCAGTGTAGTGTTGTATGAATAAAGAAATATAACGCCTGATACCGTCGTCATTGCATTACAAAAGAGATATATGAATATGTCGAATACTGTAGGTAAACAAACTGGGAGCGTGACTCTCAGGAACATATTGTAAACTGGGACTTTTAACGAAAGAGATACTGACTCGAATTCAGGGTCAAGCTTCTTAATAGCTGTAACTGAAGATAAGTGAGAGACCGTGTAAAAATGTACGACTGTATTAACTACTAGAATAGACATAGTCGCATACATAAAGTTGAGCGGGTTATCCGCCATATTAAAAAAGAAAATGTAAGATAGACCTAAAACAATGCCTGGAATTGCCATGGGCATTAAGGCGATAAGCTGTAGAACATCTCGCATTTTTTTGTCTGAGCGCATTTTTTCGATTATATAACTGCCGATAAAGATAATAATGGTTCCAAAAAACGCAGTGTATAAAGACATACGAATAGAATTGAAAAAAGAATCCCAACCAAGCCCTGCGACTTCAAAATTATAGTGAGCAAGGGTTAAAGAAAGATTATATGGCCAAAATTTAACGAGGGCGCCAAATTGGGCCATTCCGATCATCATAAAGACGAAGACGGTGATGGTTAGGCAATAAATAAGCAGGACTTTATCACGAAACCTATCAGGCTTAGGTAAATAAACAACTGCACGTGATGTAAGCTGCGATGTTTGTTTTTTTCTTGAATATTGGTCCAGAGCAAATGCCAGCAAAGCCGGTATAAGAAGAACAATAGAAATGACCGCGCCCATCTGAAAATTTTGCATCCCGACAACTTCCCGATAAATGTCCGTTGCTAAAACATTGTAATTACCACCGATAACTTTTGGCACTCCAAAATCTGTAAAAACTTGGGTGAAAACGACGAATGTTGTACTGATGATTCCGTATTTTGCTCCCGGGATTGTCACGGTTAAAAACGTTTTAACCTTGGATGCTTTTAACACTTCGGAAGCTTCATATAGCCTCGCATCAGATAACGACAAAGAGGTTGATAAAATCATAAGTGCATGCGGAAAAGTCCAGTAAACTGAGGCCATAATAATACCAATTGGGCCATAGATGGAGTTTCCCATTAGCATACTTTTTAAAACTCCTTGATTTCCAAACCAATAAACCAACGCAATAGCAGCTAAAATAGAAGGGCTTAACAATGGAACCAGTGCTACTAGCCTAAAGAAGCCTTTTAAAGGGATACAGGTGCACTGCAGAGCAAACGCATAAATAAACCCCAATATAACAACGATGATGGTTGAAACTACTGCAACGAAAAGACTATTGAAAAATGAGCTAAAAAGGGCAGGTTCTTTAAGATAGGTGGCAAAATTCGCAAGGCCTATAAAGTTGCCATCTGAATTTTGCATACTTTTAGACATCAAAGCGAGAAGTGGCAGAATTAAAAAGCAGAAAAACATTAGGAGGTAGACATAGACCAAGATTTTCCCAATCTTGTCGGATTTGTCCGATGCTATCTTATTAGTCGCAGCGCCAAACATAGTCACTTGTCGCTTTTATAAATATTCAAAAAATTAGACGATAAATTGATATTAATCTCGTTTCCGATTGTGATCGTTTGTTGTGACTTTTCAATTATCGGTTTGTCTACAATCATAACCTCATTTGGCATAAGCGTTGTTTCAATATGGATTCGGCGGAACGAACCTAAAAATTCGACATCGGTAACAATTCCTTTGAAATAATCCTTCTTTTTTGAAGGCGCTGTAAATTCAATCGCTTCAGGCCGTATCGCAACTTTTACTTTTTCACGAATGTTAAACCCCTTACAATCACAAATGATCGTCTGTCCCATTATATCAAGATGCCTTGCGTCTTTTACTTCACCCTCAATAAAATTTGTCATTCCTATAAAATTGGCCACAAAAGGATTATCTGGATTTGTGTATATTTCTTCAGGCGAGCCTGATTGCATAATGCGACCGTCTTTCATGACGAAGATCTTATCCGCAATGGAGAGAGCTTCTTCTTGGTCATGCGTAACCATGATAGTTGTTAAACCCAGTCTGCGGTGCAGGTTTTTTAATTCTTGTCGAAGGTAAACGCGGACTTTTGCATCCAAGGCTGACAGCGGTTCGTCTAGAAGTAACAATTTAGGAGAGGTGGCAAGAGCGCGGGCCAGCGCGATGCGTTGCTGTTCTCCACCAGACAATTGGCTCGGATATTTAGAAGCATGGCTAGAGAGACCAATAAGTTCTAGTAGTTCACTGACACGAGCGCTTATTTCATTTTTGTTCCAACGTAAACTTTTTAAACCGTAGGCAATATTTTCGAAGCAAGAAAGATTAGGGAAAAGAGCATAAGACTGAAATACAATACCAAAATCTCGCTGCGATGATGGAAGGTTAGAAATTAGTTGCTCATTTTGGTAAATATGCCCACTTGTTTGGCTCTCTAGGCCGGCAATGCAGCGTAACAGAGTGGTTTTTCCGCAACCAGACGGTCCTAGAAAACAAACGAATTCACCTTGTGGAATGTCGATTGACACGGCTTCCAAAGCAATAAACTGCCCAAAAGACTTATTGAGGGCTTTGATTTTTAAATGTGTCGCCTCTTTATTCATCGGTAAAAATCCCCCCGTAAAGATAAAACCAGATTTTCACAAGCATCACTATAAAAATATGTGTCAAAATAAAAAGAATCGTGTGAGTGTTTGAATATGTCTGATTTATGGAGGAAAATTATGCAACGAATTTTACGAATTTTTACATTAGGTATGCTCACATCGGCAATGCTTGCAGGAGCCGTCAGCGCTGGCACGTTGATGGTTTATTCGAGCACCGATGCAGATAACCTTAAATATTACATGGACGAATTTCAAAAAGATAATCCAGATATCAAGGTAAATATTTTAAGAGAATCAACAGGAACGCTTGCTGCTAAGATGATGGCGGAAAAAGATAATCCTCAGGCGGATGTTCTTTTTGAGATGGCCGCCACTGTAGCGCTTAATATGGAAGCTGCTGGTATGTTTCATCCCTACACGCCTAAGGGTATGAACGCGATTGATCAGCGGTATGTAGATAAAGAGGGTGAAGTTAACTGGGTCGGAAACTATGGTTGGGCGGGTTGTATATGCTGGAATACAGTCGAAGCTGAAAAACTCGGTTTACCGAAACCTAAAAGCTGGGCTGATTTGGCAGATCCAGTTTATAAGGGATATATCTCAATGCCAAATCCTGCTTCATCAGGAACAGGATTCCTTGATGTTTCGAGTTGGATTCAAATTATGGGCGAAGACAAAGCTTGGGAATATATGGACGCATTGCATCAAAATGTAGGCGTTTACACACATTCTGGATCTAAGCCTTGCAAGCAGTCAGGCGCAGGTGAATTCCCTGTTGGTATTTCTTGGCCCGGTCGTGCTATAAAGATTATCAAGGCTGGTGCGCCGATGGAAATGATTATTCCCGAAGAAGGTATCGGATGGGAAATGCAGATTGTTGCTATTATGGCCGGCACCAAAAACCTCAAGGATTCCCAACGCCTTATTGATTGGAGTCTCGATAAAGGCATGAATTTATTTGGAGAACGTCAATCAATCATTGCGGATCCCTCTAAAGTTACAAGGGATCCAGAATTGCCTGGTTTTTACGATGAGGTGAATGCAAAAATAATCGACAATAAATTCGCTTGGGCTGCGTCTAATAAGGATCGAATTGTGGCCGAATGGAAGAAAAGATATGATGGAAAAACCGAACCAAAAAAATAAAGTTTTTGTAGGTTAGTTAAGTGGATCGCAGAAGGGCCCTCTGAGGGCCCTTTTTTATTGAACTGGCGACACAAAATGAAGAGACCACTTAATACTAATGAAACCAAGCCAACCTTATCTCAAGCGCGCTTTTGTTTTAAGAAAATAACTCCTAGCGCTACAGCAAAAATCATAGAAATTTCGCAAATAGTTGACGCTATCACAAGGGCTCATTGCACTTAAGCCGCAAAGTATAAAGCGGTGTTCAAACCGCAAGATAAGCCTTGGTACTAGCTCGATCACGATCCAAGATTAACCAACAACGTTGAATTTCTGGCCACATGGGTAACTGGTAATATTTTCGTTTCCGCCCTCACTTACCACCAAAATATCATGATTACTGTATCTGCCAGCGCCTGGCTGGCCCTCTGCAATAGTCAAAATGGGTTCCATTGAAATGACCATGCCAAGCTCAAGGATAGTATCAACATCCTCGCGTAATTCCGGCCCCACCTCTCTACCATAAAAATATGACAATACACCAAATGAATGGCCATACCCAAACGCCCGATACTGCAATAGGTCCCGCTCAGCGAAGAACTCGTTTATCTTTCGGGTAACCTCAGGGCAGGATGCGCCGGGTTGCAGCAAACTGATGCCAAGCTCGTGAGCGGCTACATTGGCTTCCCAGATTTTTAGACTTGCGGCATCGACTTCCTCTACAAACAATATGCGGTCAAGTGCGGTGTAGTATCCAGATATCATTGGAAAAGTATTAAGCCTTAGAATATCTCCATTCTGAAGTTACCGAGAGTTGACAGGATTGTGTGCTCCATGGGTGTTGATGCCGGATTGGAACCAGGCCCTTGTATCGCGGATTTCAGAAACTGGAAAACAGCGCGCAATTTCGAGCTCCATCGCATTGCGACCGGCGATCGCTATGTCAATTTCACGTGCACCGGCCTTGATCGCTTCTTTAATAGCATAACCGCCGATATCTGCTGTAGCGGCGCCTGCGCGGATCAATTCGATCTCAGCTGTGGATTTTTGCATCGGTAATTTTGCTAGACGTGCTTCATATACGGCATCAGAAAACGGCAAAGTTTTTCCCCTTGTGAATGCGCTAATATTTTGGACGGTTCATCAAAGAGACCCAATAAAAGTTGGAGTCGTTTGTACGATGAGGGAGCGTGAAATCTCACTCATCGTACAAACGACAAAGTAACATTCCGGCGTTCAGGATAGTTAAACAGGCTTGCACAAAAAGCGCTGGCGACGCCATCACCTACCCTTATTAAATAGATTAAAAATATCTCAGAGAATTATTATAAATTTTCCGCCACTAATTATCGTTTTTAACTATTCAAGCTGTAAAAACTCTGGAAGCTATGGCGAAATAAGCAGTGAATTATAAGCCTATCAGTTAGGCTATCCTGAACTTATGTTGCAACTTTTTTGGTTCAGCGAAGATAAGCCCCGTCCAAGATTCTGTATGACCCTCCTCTGTGATTTCTTGGAGCATATGCCTATGCTTATCTAACCAAGTAATACTTTCAGGCTGTGCCTCCGATACTTCTTCAATTGATGCGTTTATCCAGAACTCCCAAATTTCTTTATCTTTTCCAACAATGAAACTTGTCGCATCTCCACTCTCTTTAAGAAGTGCATTTAAGAACTCATTGTATAATGCAGGCTTTTGTTTGTCGCGAATAACGCCCAGTGTTTTCATTTTTTCTCACCTCTATAATTGCGTGACAAGCGTCTTCATTCGTACTGTGCACATTCAGTCAGTCCAGTTTAAATACTTTTTTCAACTGCGTAACAGAATTGTAAGCAACTAATTCTCCGCTACCTACTGCTACCCCAGTTGTAGCAGTTATTACCACTTGATGCGTAATCATAAGGGTGACCCCATCTTGGATGTTGTTGAGTTTGAGTTTCAATTTCCTAAGCGTGTCGCCCTTATCTGCATAATCTTGGAAAAAGGAATTTAACCCTGAGAATGTTGACCATTGTTCAAGGCCAAGTAACTCTGTAGTCTCCTTGCAGCGGCACCATTCGCTTGACAAAGCGTCAGCGAATTGAATGTTGCTTTCTCGGATTGCTTTACCTATCAAGCGAGCCTGCCGCTTTCCTTCTTCGTCGAGATTGCGCTGAGTTGTACAATCTGACAACGAGAAATTGTCAGGATCGCCAAAACCTGGCGCCAGAGCATGACGCATGAACACAACATTTGCATTAACTTCATTAATAGCATTTTTAAGTATACCTGTGCTCTCAGCGCCTACCTTTGTAGCGAGTATAGCTAGTAGAGCTATGATTAAACCACGCATTGGAGTTATAAATAAGGGTTACCTTCTGTTGTTTCGAGTAGCTGACGATATACTAGGATAGCTGCCTCATTTTCTGCCATAAAAGCAGCTACTTTTTTGTCATCTTCTACCTGGATAACATCGCATACTTTTTGTGGATCATCTTCGTCAGAGCCTCGGAATAATGGTGTCATGCCTGTTGCTGCTTGCAACTCGCGATGAGAGTCAAAGTTTTCTACCCATTCACTGAAAGTATTACAGATTTTAAAAATCATAACTAGGGTTTTCATAACTTCTCTCTTCTCATTAGTGAACCATCCCAGAATAACCAGTTCGGGAAATATGTGGAGTCATAAAGGGCCTACCCCCCTATCTCTACAATTCTCTTCAAACAGCCAGCAGTTACCAATATACGCCTAAAGTCTTTTATGAAACTGTATGATGATTTGCGCTTCAAAGCACCAGACGCCAGGCACTCCCTTAGGGTGAAATAATCCAATATGTTTGCACAGCAACTCAATAGCTTTTGGCTTGCAGTGCCAAAGCCAAACGGGCTGCACCACCCTTTCGTTTAAGGGAGCAGAACATGTTTGCTACATTTACCGATTGGACGATCAAAGACTCAGAAGAATTTTCAGAAACCGCAAAAGGAATATGGCCCAGCATGAAAGCAGCGGATAAGCTTAGCATGCATTGTCAAAAAAATGATACAGGCGCACACATTATGACCATGTGGCCAGATGCAGAAACTGCTCAAATAGCAACTGAGGCCATAACAGCCAAAGGGACTTCTCAAGCTGGATCCAAGACGGTTAGTGGTGCAAAGGGAGCAGCCTTAGCTGAATTTGATTAATAATAAAGATCAATAGAAAGTGTTTTATACCCAAGCGTATTTTTGTGTTAGACTCAATAGGCTAAAAAGGAGAAAAATATGTTTGCTACTTTTACTGACTGGGAATTCGATGACATAAATGTTGCAAAGGAAGCGGCGACTGACTCTTTGCCTAAAATGAAAGAGGCAGGAAATACAGATTTTAGCGCAACACAAATTGGCTGATATGACAGTTCTGGACAACCTGATGGACGAGGCCCATTATCGGTATATGATTGCTTGGGGATAAATCTCACACTCAGCTCACCTGAAGGAATAGAGATGATAATCATCCATACGCCAAAACAACTTCCTTCAGTGGACAGTCTTTTGAATACGCCATCTGTGCAGGAACTGGTGCGTGAGCATGGTTTGGCGTTGGTCACAAGTTGCGCACAGAGCGGCTTGATGCGTGCACGACAGAGTGTGTTGGCTGGCAGGACAACGAATATGGCTGCGCTTGTTCAATCAGTTTTACAAGAGATAGAACGTATTTTGCTGCCATCGATTCGACCGGTTTACAATCTAACCGGCACGGTGCTGCATACCAATCTCGGCCGAGCCGCCCTACCCGAATCTGCCATACAGGCAATGGTGGATGTTGCGCGCGGCGCGAGTAACATCGAATTTGATTTGGAAACAGGCAAACGTGGCGATCGATATAAACATGCTGAAGCTTTGCTGTGTCAGCTGACGGGGGCCGAGGGTGCAGTCGTTGTCAATAATAACGCGGCAGCGGTGTTGCTGACACTCAACAGCTTGGCGCGGCGCAAGGAAGTCCTTGTTTCACGGGGTGAGTTGATCGAGATCGGTGGAGGCTTTCGTATGCCAGACATCATGGCCCGTGCAGGTTGCAAGCTGGTGGAAGTAGGCACAACCAATAGGACACACGAAGCAGATTTCGAGTCAGCAATTAGCCCCAGAACCGCATTAATAATGAAGGTTCATACCAGTAACTTTGAGATTAAAGGGTTCACCAAAAGTGTTCTAGAAAGAGAGCTTTCTAGGATTGCTCATCGTCACAATTTAACCTTTGTAACGGATCTGGGCAGTGGTAATCTAATTGACCTGGAGCCTTATAAACTGCCTTATGAAATGACCGTCACAGATGCGTTGGAATCTGGAGCTGATCTGGTAACCTTTAGCGGCGACAAGCTTCTTGGCGGACCACAGGCAGGCATAATTATAGGTCGCCGTGATTTGATCGAAAAACTCAAACGCAGCCCAATGACCCGAGCCATGCGGCCAGACAAAGTCACCTTGGCAGCTCTTCAGGCCGTTCTGCGTTTGTATACTGACACCAAGTGCTTGGTTAAAGAGCTGCCTACGTTACGCTTGCTTACCCGCGACCCGGTAGTAATTGAACAGTTGGCGTACCGACTTGTCAAAGTCCTTCAGGACCGCTTAAACCAATGTGAAGTTACAGTTGCCCAGACCCTTAGCCAGGTGGGCAGTGGGGCATTACCAATAGACAGATTACAAAGCGCTGCGCTTAAGATAACACGGCCTGATTTTCGTCGACCTGGTAACAGTCTGAACAGGCTCGCTAAGGCATTTCGGGAACTACCAATTCCTGTGATTGGACGCATTTCTAATGATGCGCTGTGGTTTGACCTGAGATGCCTCGAAGACGAAAAGGACTTTGTTGAAAATTTGCGTGGATTAAAAGTCGTATGATCGTTGCAACATCAGGACATGTGGACCATGGTAAAACCGAACTAATAAAAGCATTGACTGGTACCAATACTGATCGCCTGCCAGAAGAAAAAGCGCGTGGACTGACAGTGGATCTCGGGTTTGCCTATAACACTCTATCAAACGGTGATATCCTTGGGTTTGTTGATGTCCCCGGGCATGAGAAATTTATTCGTAATATGCTGGCAGGTGTAGCCGGAATTGATTTGGGTCTGTTGGTAGTAGCAGCTGATGATGGTGTGATGCCGCAAACGCGCGAACATCTTGATATACTTGGACTGCTTGGCATTAAAAACATTCTAGTAGCTTTGACTAAAATTGATCGCGTAGGAGCAGATAACCTCTCAGAGGTACGTGAACAGGTCACAAACTTCCTTGAAAGAGAAGGTCATCAGGAAAATGCTCTGTACCCTGTTTGCGCCCCCAAAAGTATCGGCATTGAAGCACTCAGGGAAGCGCTGAACCTACGTGCAAAGACGATCAAACCTGTGGATACAGGTGGTCATTTCCGAATGGCTATTGATCGGGCATTCAACCTGAAAGGTGTTGGTCTAGTGGTGACCGGGATGGTGTTTTCGGGAACCGTTAAAAGCGCAGAACGATTGACACTTTTATCCGATGGATCATCTGTCCGGGTGCGTGAGATCAGAGTTCACAACCAGATACGTGCCAAAGCAACTTCTGGTGAACGCTGCGCACTTAATATCGTTGGGCGTGGCGTAGGCGAGAAACATATAAGGCGTGGCGCATGGCTGGCGCATTCCGCTCTTTGCGCTCCAACAACACGCATAGATGTTAATTTGCATGTATTAAAAACTGAAACTAGTTCTTTTAAACACTGGACACCAACACATTTGCATATTGGGTCGGATCATTTGCCAGCAAGGGTTGCAATTTTATCAGGAGGAAACATCTCTCCGGGCACAAGCGGCTTGGCCCAACTAGTTCTTCCTCGCGATACCTTCGCCCTGAGCGGAGACCGCTTTGTCCTTCGTGATCAATCCGCGAAACGTACAATTGCAGGTGGGCAAGTAATCGATCCTTTCTCGCCAAAACGTGGTCGCGCAAGACCCAGCCGGATTGCCACATTAAAGGCCATGAGCGGAGAAACCACAGCAGAAATACTTCAAGCATTAACAGCGCAGAGCGAAACTGGTGTGCCTTTGAAAGCATTTTCAATATCGTATAACCTCTTGGCAAAGCAAATCAGTGTACTTATCGTTTCGCTGGGATTACGGCGGGTCGGAGATCCCCCAAACGAACGAATTTTCTGTGAAGCTCAATGGCGCGGCTTAATGGACCTAATTCTAACCAGCATAGCCAGTTTTCACAAAAGTAAGCCAAAAATCTTTGGTGCAAGTGTTAAAGACATACAAGTGCTACTTGGTATCTTTTTAGACGAAGTTACTCTGAACTTAGCACTAAAAATTATGACTTCTGAAAAGCGATTGGGCGTTCGTGGAAATCGGTTCCATTTACCCACACACAATATTTACATTTCCGAGCAAGAAAAATTCATTTTAGCACGTGCGGCACTGGTTCTAGCCCCTGAGTACGGCGCCCCTCCCAGTCTTTATCAGGCAGCTCAAGAAATTGGGGTTGAAGCTTCTATGCTCGAAAAGACTTTGAAAATTGGTATAAAGCTTGGAGATATTATTTTGGTAAAGAAAAACCGCTACGTACCTTCAAGTTTAATAATAAAGCTTAAAGCCAGTGCTCAGAAATTGTCGGCTAATTCGACAGACGGCATGTTCACTACAATCGATTTTCGAAATGAAGTAAATATGGGCAGAAATTTTGTCATAGCTGTGCTGGAATATTTCGACCAGATCGGCTTTACTGTACGTGTGGGTGAATATCGTCGCGCCCGACGGACTATCTCTAGTTTTTTTGATTAGAAAATGGAACAATAGGGAAGAGGATCGCACCCTGGTGGGGCGCCTAGACTTCAAATCTAGTGAGGGGCGTACCACGTCTCTGGTGGGTTCGACTCCCACGCTCTTTCGCCAAATATTTGTACTAAGCTGCACTAAAAAATTTAAATTAAACAGCAAATGATACCCACGCTTTTAGAAATTCTTAATCTACTAGAACTCGACTTGAATGTTAGCTGGGTGGCTAGAATGAATAACTTGGCCAATCACCGCGCAAGGTGTAACCATATTAGCTTGAAGCTCGGTCAATAGGGCCTCAAGACGGGCTTTGGATACTGCCATCAGTAGACCTCCAGAGGTCTGCGCATCTGCTAATAACAGTTGACGATTATAATTAATGTCAGCAGAAAATGTTGTAATTGGCGCTGCAGTCTCGAGATTTCGCTGAGTACCCATAGGGCATAGGCCTTGCTCAAGAAACGTCTCTACACCCTCGAAGAAGGGTATTTTGGAGTAGGCCAGCTTAGCCCCAAGTCTTTTTTGGGCAGCCATTGAAGATGCTTTCAACATATTACCAAGATGCCCAAGCAATCCAAAACCGGTCACGTCTGTCGCAGCCTGTACGTTCTGCGCCATCATCACCGAGGCTACGGCTCTATTGAGAGTAGTCATCGACACGATTGCCTCGTCTAATCTACTGGCTGGCAAGTATCCGCGTTTGGCTGCTGTGGTTAATACGCCCGTACCAATCTTTTTGGTTAAAACCAAATAATCACCCGCTCGAGCGCCAGTGTTATCTATGATTTTATCTGGATGCACCAAGCCTGTCACAAACAGACCAAATTTTGGCTCACTATCCACAATTGAATGGCCACCGGCAATCGCAATTCCGGCTTGGGTGCAAACGCTGGCTGCGCCTTTTAATACGGCACCAAGCCGATCCACGCCTAACACTTCGATCGGCCAACCAACGAAGCTTAGTGCACTGATTGGCTTTGCACCCATAGCATAGATATCACTAAGCGCATTAGTAGCCGCAATCCGTCCATAATCAAATGGGTCATCAACAATTGGTGGAAAAATATCGACAGTTTCCACCAATGCTAGCTCATCTGAGAGCCGATAAACCGCAGCATCATCAGATCCTGCGTGATCTACCATCAAATTAGGATCATTCGATCTAGGTAGATGGGCTAGCGCTTTGGTGAGATCAGCTTGCGCTATCTTAGCAGCACAGCCCGCCGATTTCACCATACTGGTCAGAGACGGTATGGTGGACATTGTCTATAAGCCTTTCATAGTGCCTTAAAACCGAACCAAAAGATCCATCACAAGCGATGAAATCATATATCTTTGAAATCCTGTATCACTGGCGCGTGGTCATTTCGATATTGTGTTGTAGGAATGCACAATTGTCAAAATGTCGCCTGCTAATAAACAGCTGGGAATTTTGATATCGATTCTTATCGCAACGCTGCTCCCTTATGGTGCCACCGCTGCACACGTCACCAACCAGCTGCCGAGGTTCCCGGCAATGGACCCTCGGACCAAAAACGCGGCGCCATCAGAGACATCTCGACAATCTGAAGCATCACCTTGTTATCAGAGGCGACAGATACTGCTTCGAGCAACAACAGAAGCCTACCAGCTTTGCTTTCTTCCCAGAACCATTTACCCATCAGTTCCAGGTCGTCAATGCTGTCGCGGTGGGTGCGTGTCTCGGTGTAGTAGGCCTCAAGATCCTCGACCACCAGTTTCAGCAGTGGAATCGCAGGCATACCCTTTCTGGGGGTTGGGGGGATCTCACCACCTAGAAATCCACCCACGAAGGGCGCCAAATCTTCAACTGAAAGCCCGCTCGCACCAACCGTGGTGCGCTTTCTCGCCGCAACCGCCGCGTCATAATCTGGTCGTAGCGTTTCCATTTCGCTCTTCACCTCGGCTAGAACCACATTCACATCGCCAATGTCATCAATACTCAGAACCAGCTCAGGCGGCAGCGCGTATCCCATACGCCCTTCTCTTACCGGGATGGTTTCAGGGAAATCATCAATTACAGGACCGTTGTTTGTATTGAGCAGTTCAAACGCTGCACGGATTACTTTTTTCTGAAACCAAGGGTCATTTGGCTTGCCCATGCCCCGTCCCATCGGGAAATCTAAGAACAAGGAGCGGGGAGGGCGGATTGCCTCTATGTGCTCGCGTACAAAACCCACGAGAACCGTAGATAAACCTTCTGACTCAAAGTAATGGGCCAGCCCGCACACGGCGCGCGTGCAAAATGGTCATATGGGTATGAGGAAAACCGTATTCACACCTTCCTGCTTCATGTTCGCTGCGACTGCCCGTGCTGACTTTTCCATTGTCACAGGATCTGCTGCGCCCATGAAAGAATAATGCTCTTCTGCAACTGAGTCGATTTCGCCTTCTGCAGCCATTTCTTCAAGCCGATCAAGTGGTATAATTGTGTTAAGGTCTTGCTGCCATGCAGATCGGTCAAACTCAACTGCGACATGTGTCATCACTAGATCACGGTCAGTTTTGTGAAAGGTCCGAGAGTCCTTTGCAAGCCAAGAAAATGGTTTGTCGCCACGTCGTGATACGGCAGCCGTTGAAACAATGGATACCCGTCGCTCATAAGCTGGAACTGCTTTTGTCCATGAGGGATTAATTGTGACCGTTAGGTCAAGATTAGATATAAAGTCTCTGGCGACAGCAGGCATTTCGGATATCTTGGTCAACTCATGTTTCCTACTTTGGAGCAGTAAAAATGTTGGGGCAACAATAAACCATCTATGACGGTACAGCAAATAAAATCTATTGAACCACAAATTCAGCTTAGCTGAAGAATGAAAAGGTTTATTTGACGCATAGCGCCTTATTATTAGCGCACTTTGTCAGCTCAAAGAGTGCTGTGATAGCTATGTTGAATACAGTTTTGCTGTTTTGTCTTGGAAGATCTTTTTATGCGAACGCATATTGTTGGACTGAAAAAATTTCTACAGTGGTAGAATGCGCAAACCAAGCTCTAAGTCTGTGAATCTGTTGCATGGAGACAAACGTGTTTTCAAACGTGCTCGCAGTCTTGCTTGGCAAGCTACTTTTAATATGGGTGGTGCCTTCATTCGCTCTAACCTACAACTATTATTGGCGGAGAAGGGAGGTTAAGGACGGTAAGGACAGCAGTTTTGGAATTTGAGCGAACTTAACAGATTATATTTGAAAAAGATTAAAGTCAGAAAAGAGAAACTTTAAATAGGTTTGACCGGATTGAGACTTAACTCTTTTTTAAAATTGCTCACAAAATTTAAGGAATTTCGTTGATGCATATTGGTTTGATTGGCAGCATTGCTCCAGCGGCGACGGATTTTTACTATCGAAGTCTAGTAAAGAAATCTATGTCTAAACATATCAACTTGGACAAGACGATTTTTCATGCAGATGCACCAACGCTTGTCCGAAATCTGATGAATGATAACAAAGATGTACAAGTGGTAATATATGAGGGTCTAACTCAAAGGCTAAAAAATGCAGGTGCAGATTGCGTTGCGATAACCTTAATTGCAGGTTACTTCTGTATTGAACGGTTCAAAGAGACGTCAGCTCTTCCGGTTGTGGACATGTTGTCTTGTATTCAAAAGGAAGTTTCAAAGCGCGGGTATGGCAAAATAGGCATTCTTGGAACCAAACCTGTAATGGAGTCTAAATTCAATTCTGGCATAAACTCTACAGAAATTAATCTCCCTGAAGGGAACTTATTGGAAGAGGTACATAAAGCATATGTAGAAATGGCAACTTCGGATTCAGCAACCGATGAGCAAAAGCAAGTCTTTGAAACAGCATGCAATCAATTAATAAACAAAAATAAAGTCGATGCGGTGATGTTAGGTGGTACTGATTTGGCGTTGGTCTACAATTCAGACAATGTAGATTTTGAACTGATTGATTGTGAAGAAATTCACGTGGCAGAGTTATTTAACATCCGTAAAGATTAATTATTTACCCAATCTCTGTTACTGCTTGGGTGGCGGCGTTCTATCGAAACTTGGAACATCTGTGGGTATCTGATGAAAAGGTTGTTGGTCAACACAGTAGATTGCTGCTTGAGGACTGAACCAAGAGTGATCGTCCAAAGTACCAATCTTCAAAACTAACATACCTGGTCGAGGAGGGCTTTTGACACAGATATGGGTCCCACACCTTCCGCAAAAATACCTCGTCCTCGGATTTTCTAAATCATTCCTGGCAAATGTTTTTAATTTACCCTGAGTGACATGGAATTTATCTTCGGAAATGACGATAGACGCATTTGGTTCACCTCCAGAAAGATATCGACATTCTCTACAATGGCATAGGAGTTGTGAATGGATAGGATCATCAAACTCAAACCGAATATCTCCACAATAGCATTTCCCAGTGTACGTCATTTAACCACCCTTTCTGCATTCAGGTTCATCTATTTTTGGAGCGAAATATGCAATTGTCTCGTAATTATCTTTTGCAGTGATTCTCCCTACAAAATGTGTCCTCGAACGCATGAATACTTCTCTGTCTAAATCAAACCAAACGTGGGTGGCTGGAAAGTTCCTGCCGTTACACCCGTCAATCCTGATCTAACTTCCAATCTCACGAATCAGCTTGTCGCACAGTTATCACAGAAAAATGTTTCCCACTGATTTCCACTTTCACTAGTGAAGTTGAATTTTTTCACCTTTCTTAACGTAATTTCAAAGTTTACATTGTTGAAATAAGCCAGAGCGCCAAATGCTAATCCTGTTCGAAGTTGGCGGTATCTGCAACGGCACGCAGCACTAATTTCAGGATTTCCAGTGACTTTGTATCTGACATTACCACAAAGACATCCACCATTGTGCGCCGACATATGAAAATTCCTATCATGTCAAAATGGATTCATAATTTAAAACCGTTAATCCCTCAGAAAACTAAATCTCGTTAAAAACAAGTGAATACAAATTTAATTAGAGGTCTATTAAAACTTACTGAATAAAAGATTTATAATTTTGGGTAGGGTTAAAGATGTCGCCTAAATTACAATAAATATTCCAAAA
>CAJWEI010000058.1 GCA_913031285.1 uncultured Alphaproteobacteria bacterium
GGAACGGATATTTCTAATCCTGCAGCCAGCTTTTTTAAAGCATCGTAAGTAGGCGCTTTGCAAAGGTCTCGAACTTGTGATCCCAAGTTTAACGGTTCCACTAAATCGTTTTTGCCACTTTCGCGAGCAATTCGTATAAGAGATTTGACATCACTTTTAATCATAAATTAGGTATAAAAACCGCTACCACCTCTTGCAACTCACTGACGCAAATCATAATGGAGGGGATGTTATCTGTTTTTGACAAGGGTTTACCTATCCCCTGCCCAAAGAATTTTAATCTTGCTGCATATGTTTTATCTCAGGCAGACGAACTGAGTGACAAGAATGCGTTGAGTATTTTGGGGCTATCTGGATCTGAAAATTGGACCTATAGCAAATTGAAAGAGGCAGTTTTATGCACCGCTCAGGGCCTTCTTGACCGGGGATTAAAAGCACAAGACCGTATTTTAATGCGATTAGGTAACACCGTCGAGTTTCCAATTGTTTTTCTGGCTGCAATTACTGTTGACATAAATCCCATACCGCTTTCAGCCCAGTTGACAGAAGGTGAAGTTTCACGAATGGTGGAAAGTGTGGGAGCGAAAGCTGTTTGTCTTGACCCTGCGCTGAGTTTTCCAAATTCTTTAAGTATAGAGCACATTATGCTGGACGACCTTCGTCGTATGCAAACGACCGTACCTGCCGATTATTGCTTTGGTCCACCAGATCGATTAGCCTATATTGTTTTTACGTCAGGGACATCCGGTAGGGCTAAGGCTGTTATGCATGCGCATAGAGCCGTATGGGCGCGCCAAATGATGATTAAGGACTGGTATGATTTACACGATTATGACAGGTTACTACACGCCGGTGCATTGAATTGGACATATACGCTTGGGACTGGTCTCCTCGATCCTTGGAGTCAGGGTGCAACTGCTCTGATTCCTGACCCTGCCTTACCGTTAGAACATCTTCCCGAGTTGATGCAAAATCATGGTGCAACTATTTTTGCTGCTTCACCTGGTGTTTATCGCAAATGCCTCAGCATCGATAATTTTCCGGCTCTACCGCGGCTGCGCCATGGTTTGAGTGCGGGTGAAAAACTATCTGAGACGATCCATAAAAAGTGGAAAGTATTAACTAAAACAAGTATATATGAATCTTTTGGAATGTCGGAATGTTCTACATTTATATCTTCATCTCCACGGGCTCCGGCCGAAAAAAATACGATTGGAAGACCGCAGACAGGGCGTAGAGTAGCAATTCTTACTCAGGATGGTTCTAATACAGCCGTTGAGTTGGGGAAAACAGGTATCATCGCTATAGATCGATTTGATCAAGGTTTGATGTTGGGATATGTTGACGCTGACAACGACAACTTGCTCAATGTGGGATCTGGCTGGTTTTTGACGGGTGACCTTGGGAAAATGAGCGAAAGTGGATCGATCACCTATCTGGGCCGGAATGATGATGTCATAACGGCAGGTGGTTATCGCGTGTCTCCCGTGGAAGTCGAGCAACAATTGCAATCACACCCCGATATTATTTCTATTGCCGTCAGCCAAGTTGAGATCAAACAGGATACATCGGTGATTGGGGCGTTTTATACCGCTCAGGTTGAGATTGAAACGGAGCTATTAAAGGCATTCGCAGAGAAACTTCTTGCCAAATATAAACAACCTCGTGTTTATGTTTATCTTGAGGCGTTACCAACAGGCCCCAACGGAAAAATATTACGTAGGGCGCTTTCTTTGCCTAAAGGATTACTCGATGGTTAGGCTTGATATTTTTTCTGATCCAATCTGCCCTTGGTGTTTCATTGGAAAGAAAAATTTAGATGATACGTTAGAAAAAACTCATGAAGGCACCTTTGATATAAAATGGCATCCTTTTCAATTAAACCCACATATGCCTAGCGGAGGTATGGATCGAAGGGTATATCTACAAAATAAATTTGGAGGTAAAGAAGGCGCCATAAAAGCCTACACACCCGTCGTTTTCATGCTGAAAACTCCGGTTTGTAGATAAAATTTGAAGCTATAAAGCGTACACCAAACACGTTGAACGCTCATCGACTTATAAATTGGGCAGAAGCTGAGGGTGTTCAAACAAAAGTGGTGCAAACTTTATTTCCAGCTTATTTTGAGAAAGGTCATGATTTGGACAATCGTGATGTGCTCGCTGATGTGGCACATATTTCCGGTATGGATCGTAAACTCGTTAAGAAGATGCTGGATACGAACGCTGATTTGAATGATATAAAAGAGAGAGACGCTTCTGGTCGTAAAATGGGTTTGACTGGCGTGCCGACCTTTATTGTTGGGGGTAAATATGTGGTCGAGGGGGCCCAAGCTCCAGACTTATGGAGCCATGTAATAAATGATATTAAAGAGCAAGCGGAGAGACAGGGTGTCTCCTGACAATGCTTAAGCAAAAAATTTCATCTTTTGAACTGATTGCAATATTAGCAATGATGACGGGCACAGTAGCCTTTTCGATTGATGGGATGGTTCCAAGAGTGTCGGTTATAGCAAGCGAACTAAACCCACAAGTACTCAAGAAGGGACAAGGAGCTCTTGTATTTTTCATTCTAGGGATGGGGATGGGAACATTTTTTGTTGGTCTAATCTCCGATGCCACCGGGCGACGCCCAGTCGTAATAATTGGACTTTGTTTATACATTGCAATGTCTTTAGTGGCATTTCTATCTATGTCTTTAGAGGTTTTTTGCTTTCACGGTCGTTCCAAGGCCTAGGTGCGGCCGTTCCAAGAATTGTGACACAAGCAATTATTAGAGATATTTAATCAGGCCGAAAAATGGCGCAGCTTTTGTCTTGGGTCATGGTTATCTTTATACTGGTACCGGCAGTTGCGCCCTTTATAGGTGATCAAATTATTGTGTCATTCGGCTAGGCGAAACACTCCGCCAAGAAAATAAACGTATTTTTAGGTTTGGACAAATTCAGCCATCGCTGCTTGAGATGTATTAAAACCCACAGGTTCGATATTCAATCTGCATACAAACATATTGTTACGGGACATTATTTTGAAGCCTGACGCTCATCCATCCAATTTTTGATCTCAATTTCGAACGAGGCGCTTCATTTCCCTTGTGGTTTGTGTTGACCGCCCCCTTTAGGAGCCGTGGTGAGTATATGGAATGCGGTCCATGGTGCTATATTCACTGATCTCGCAGGTTATTATAATGGGTTTGTCCATAATCTATTTTTTATGCATGCGACACACTGGTAGGTCGCATCTGCCGTTTATTTCGTATGGCAATCGGCGATCTTTTTTCAGGCTGGGCTGACTCTGGGAAACTAAAACGCGTTGATGATCGAACTGATGGGCCAAATTGCCATCTTTACGGCAAGTGTATCCGACTGTTGTCCTGTAGTCTTGGCCGCTGCTTTAGCAATGGGGACAAACTTAATGTTCAACGGAGCGCCCTTAACTTTGATAGCCTATAAACTGGCTATTGTAATGATTACACAAGGTTTTATGTTCATTTTGAACCGCTCAGGACGAGCAGAAATGATTTAAGGGTTGCAGCAATTTTATTTCGGCGTGCACCGCTTTTATTAAAACCGTTAAAAAAATCTGAAAAGAAATTTTTAAAATTGACTAATTATTAGCATCTATAATGCTAAAACTGCACAAGTTGATGATTGATGTATTACTACTCCCAGTCTTATCATTTTTAAAAATTTGGGAAAAATTACTCTCTGTCAATGGTAGTATTGGACAGTTGATGTGCTTTCCAAAATTCAATCATCTGACCAAACTATGACAGACTATTATTGTTTATACCAACGAACAACTTATAGAGTTTCGATAAGTGGCGTTTGAACAGCTTTATCAAGGAAAGTTTAACAGAAAAACTTAGATTTCTGCTTTAATTGATTAAAATAAAAAAGGGGGAGCAAGCTCCCCCTAGTTTCGCTGTTCAGGCTCATCATTATTACTGCTCGAATTATTTTTGCCTGCGGCCTGAACGTCGTTAGGGGCGAGCGCACCCACCCCGTGTCTCTTACTAGCTACATCCGGATGTTGATCCACATGTGTTACACTTCATACAAGTTCCGTTGCGCACAAGTGTATAATTCCCACATTCTCCGCAAGGATCTCCCTCATACCCTTGCATTTTGGCTTTGGATCTCAGATCAATTGGATTATTTACCACCGAAGTTGTGGGCTCTGCAACCATGGTTGAGTCACCAACAATCGATGACTGTGCTCTTAGGCCTAGTCCAGTTTCTACTTGCTTCTCGTCATTTTGCAAAGCTACCAATCCTTGGGGAAGACGTTTGCGCAGGTAGCCTGAGGAGCTAATTTGTTTCAAAACTTCCAGTGATTTAGATGCATTATCCTCACTTATTTCCTTAACATTACGAACGCCTTCATCCTGACCACGACCAAGATCGTCAAACGCAGCTCCCTCTGGCTTCACATGGGCGAGATCGGTGCGATCAAGGTAACTCACCGCTAACTCGCGGAAAATATAGTCAAGAATAGATGTTGCATTCTTTATACTATCGTTTCCTTGTACCATCCCGGCCGGTTCAAATTTAGTGAACGTGAAAGCATCAACAAACTCTTCAAGTGGAACTCCGTATTGCAAACCTACCGAAACTGCGATCGCAAAATTATTCATCATTGCTCTAAAACCAGCACCTTCCTTGTGCATATCGATGAAAATTTCTCCAAGGTTACCATCCGAATACTCTCCTGTGCGCAAGTACACTTTGTGGCCACCCACGATTGCTTTTTGAGTGTATCCTTTTCGGCGCTCTGGCATTTTTTCACGGTGTGAGCGAATGATCTCTTTGACTATAACTTTCTCGACAAGCTTTTCGGCCAAAACAATGGCTTTTTCTGGCGCACTTCCGGTTTCCAAAGTTTCGGCGGCGTCGTCGTCTTCCTCGATCAATGCGGCTGCCAATGGTTGGGAAAGTTTTGATCCGTCTCTGTAAAGCGCATTTGCCTTTACACCCAGGGTCCAACTGAGTTCGTAAGCCCTCTGACAATCTTCGATCGTAGCATCATTTGGCATGTTTATAGTTTTAGATATCGCACCAGAAATAAATGACTGTGCTGCTGCCATCATGTAAATGTGGCTATTAACGCTGAGATAACGTTTGCCTTTTTTTCCGCAAGGATTGGCGCAATCAAAGATATGATAGTGTTCGTGGCTTAGATGTGGCGCACCTTCAAGAGTCATGGTTCCGCATACGTGATCATTTGCGGACTCAATGTCTGACCTACTAAAACCAAGATGACGCAAAAGATCAAAGGATGGATCATTAAGTTTGGCTTCCGGTATCCCCAACACGTTGAGGC
Source organism: uncultured Alphaproteobacteria bacterium (assembly GCA_913031285.1). Taxonomy (GTDB): domain Bacteria; phylum Pseudomonadota; class Alphaproteobacteria; order Rhodobacterales; family Rhodobacteraceae; genus LFER01. The sequence continues at coordinate 5,323 of CAJWEI010000058.1, forward strand.
AAAAATCAGCACCTAGTGTCCATTGGTTAAATACAAAACGTATGTCGAAGGCCGTAGTTAACGCACCTTCAATTTTTTCAATTTCTGCTGGGCCAAAACCATGACCAATCAAGCTTGTATGGTTGATACCAGGAGCGTTGCCTAAGCTACCATGCCCAACGGCATATGATATGATCTCTTCTATGCAAGCACTGCTATAGCCTAGTTTTTCAAGAGCGCCTGGGACAGACCTGTTTATAATTTTGAAATATCCTCCACCTGCTAGTTTCTTGAATTTGACCAAAGCGAAGTCTGGCTCAATGCCAGTGGTATCGCAGTCCATTACAAGCCCTATTGTGCCAGTCGGCGCAATCACGGACGTTTGTGCATTGCGGTATCCGTACTTTTTTCCGAGCGCGAGGGCTTCGTTCCAACTATCTTGTGCCAATTGAACCAGATTCTGGTCGGGGCAGTTCATTAAATCAAGAGGTAGCGGTTTGATGGCCAATTCTTCGTAGCCGTCCAAATTACCAAACGCTGCGTTGCGATGGTTACGAATGATACGAAGCATGTGCTTTGCATTCTTAGAATAGCCAGGAAATGCTCCTAGCTCCGATGCAATTTCGGCGCTTGTTGCGTATGATATTCCCGTCATAACCGCTGTAAGTGCACCGCAAAAAGCGCGGCCAGCATCACTGTCATACCCAAGACCCATGTTCATCAATAAACCGCCGATATTGGCGTATCCTAAACCCAGGGTCCTAAAATCGTACGACCTTTGGGCGATTTCTTTAGACGGGAACTGAGCCATTGTAACCGAAATTTCTAGGGTCACAGTCCAAAGGCGGGTTGAGTGGGCGTAATCATCTGCTTGAAATTTGCCATCCTCAAGGAAAGTCAAAAGGTTCATTGAGGCTAGATTGCACGCTGTATCATCCAAGAACATATATTCGGAACAAGGGTTTGACCCTCGTATTTGACCATCCTCGGGGCACGTATGCCAGGCATTTATTGTGTCGTGATATTGAATGCCTGGATCAGCGCATGCCCATGCTGCGTGCCCAATGTCTTGCCATAATTTGCGAGCCGACAACGTTTTTGAAATTGATCCATCTGTCCTACGCAGTAAGTTCCAGTCGCTGTCAGATTCTACCGCTTTTAAAAATTCGTCTGTAACGCGAATTGAGTTGTTTGAATTTTGACCTGAAACGGATGCATATGCTTCGCTGTCCCAATCGGTATCATAGGTTGAAAATTCGATACTACTAAAACCCTGTTTTGCGTAATCCAAGACACGCTTTACGTAGGTTTCCGGAATCGACATCCTTTTCGCCGAGCGAATAGCATCTTTTAACGTTTCATTCTTTGATGGATCTACTGCGTCCAATAACAGCCCATCCCAGGCCTGAATGGCTGCAAAGATCTCATTCAGCTTTGCCTCATGCATTTTACTGCCCGCTACAATGCTTGCAACTTTCTGCTCTTCTTTAACTTTCCAGTTGATGAATTCCTCAACATCGGGATGGTCAGCATCACATATTACCATTTTAGCTGCGCGACGGGTGGTGCCACCGGATTTAATAGCCCCCGCTGCACGATCGCCAATTTTGAGAAAACCCATTAGACCGGATGACTTGCCGCCACCTGACAGACTTTCTCCGTTCCCGCGCAATGAGCTAAAATTGGTCCCGGTTCCCGACCCATATTTGAACAGACGCGCTTCGCGAACCCACAGATCCATGATGCCCCCCTCATTAACCAAATCGTCACTCACCGATTGTATGAAACAAGCGTGAGGTTGCGGGTGCTTATAGGCAGTTTTGGATTTAACCAATTTGCCCGTCTTAAAGTCCACGTAGAAATGACCTTGGCTAGGGCCATCTATACCGTATGCCCAGTGCAATCCTGTATTAAACCACTGTGGACTATTTGGAGCTGCTCGTTGCGTCGCTAACATGTATCGCATCTCGTCATAGTAAGCACGCGCGTCTCTTTCAGCCGTAAAATATCCACCTTTCCAACCCCAATAAGTCCAAGCACCAGCGAGACGATCAAAAACCTGTTTTGACGATGTTTCTCCAACTATCTCTGTATCAATACTAAACGCTTCTGAACGCCACAAAAACTCTGGCACTCCTTTTTCGCGCACCTTACGCAGCTTCACGGGCACGCCTGCCTTGCGGAAATATTTCTGCGCAATGATATCGCTCGCCACCTGCGACCAAGTTGACGGTACTTCCACGTTTTCAAGCTGGAATACAATCTTGCCATCAGGATTTCTAATTTCGCTCAAGGTTTCTACGAATTCTAAGCCCGTGTACGCATCGCGTCCAGCTTTTGTGAATTTTCGATCAATCTTCATTCGTCCTGCCTTTTATTCTTGTCGTTACGTAAGATCTCGAGGTTAAAACCCTCTAGGTGCCTTCAGAAAACGTAGACGGTTGCAGTCGTAAGGCTCATTAGTTGCTGAGCCATCTTTCTGCAGCAAAACCACTATATGTTGTGTTCTCGTTTAGCGCTTCAACAACCTGGCGTATAGTGAGGCCGCTGGTCAAGCCTATTTATTTTAAAAAATATGGAAAAATAGTCTTGACCTTGAAAAATATGTGTTGGCCAAATTTTTAAAATCTTTTTGTTATTTTTTTTTGTAAAAGCTTTAGGATTTGAAATACAAAGAAAGCTTATTATTCCTGCACGCTTAGACATGTTTATTGATATAATACTTGATAAAGGTGCTAATTCGAATCTAATTTTTTTTGGCTTTAACGGTAAATTTAAAAAGCCTAGCGAAGGAATAAACATCATTTGTGGTAGTCACCAGGTGAAGTGCATCTACAGCTAGTGGTGCACAAATTTATACTTTGGGGTAGAATCATCGGGCGGGTGGGTGAAGTTATGAACTTATGATCGAGAATCAAATTAGAAAAGCGAGGTAAACTATAACGCTATACCCAAGTTGATTCTTGGGGCCCAGAACAACACCTATAGACGCTGAATTCAGCGTTGCGAAAATGAACTGACGCCTAAAACTGGGTTACTCAAAAGACTTTTGACGAAATATAAGAAGAATTTTCAACCTATTGTCTTTTAAATTATAACTAGTTTGGTTCTGATTATTGATTGATCTACGCGTTAAATAAAAAGTGCAAAACGTCTCCGTCTTTCACTTGGTAAGATTTACCTTCAACGCGCATTTTTCCCGCTTCTTTGGCACCTGTTTCACCGTTCAATTCAACAAAATCGTCAAAAGAAATTGTTTCTACCCGAATGAATCCCCGTTCAAAGTCACCGTGAATTACGCCAGCAGCTTTAGGGGCAAGAGTACCTTTTCTAACTGTCCAAGCGCGCGCTTCTTTTGGACCAACTGTAAAATAAGTCTCGAGATCCAAGAGCCCATAACCTGCACGGATTAATCGATCAAGGCCAGCTTCGCTCAGGCCCATTTCATTGAGAAACATATCTGCTTCGTCTGGCTCAAGCTGGCTGATCTCTTCCTCGATTTGAGCGCTGATTACGACGCTACCTGCTCCCTGATCTTTCGCCATAGCTTCAACTTTGATAGAATATTCATTTCCCTCCGCTGCTTCGGTCTCGCCGACATTGCAGACAAATAAAATTGGCTTACTCGTTAAAAGCTGAAGTGATTTCCAAGCCTTCAAATCTTCCGAAGCAACTGTAACAGTACTTGCAGGCTGACCATTTTCGAGAACGACTAGGGCCTCTCTTAACAGGCGTTCTTGCTGAACGGCATCTTTCTCTCCACCACGCACTTTGCGGGATAATCCCTGAATTCGCCGCGCAATGCTGTCCATATCAGCCAACATCAATTCAGTTTGTATCGTTTCGGTATCCGAGACAGGATCTACCCGGCCGTCAACATGCGTCACGTCTTCGTCTTCAAAGCAACGCAACACATGAGCAATTGCATCAACTTCACGAATATTTGCTAAAAACTGATTGCCAAGACCTTCGCCTTTTGAAGCACCCTTGACTAATCCGGCTATATCAACAAACGTTATTCGAGTGGGAATAACTTGCTTTGAAGCTGCTATCTTTGAGAGAGTATTCAGTCTACTGTCAGGCACAGCGACTTCGCCAATATTTGGCTCAATTGTACAAAATGGAAAATTTGCTGCCTGAGCAGCAGCAGTTTTTGTCAATGCATTGAAAAGTGTTGACTTGCCGACATTGGGAAGCCCGACAATACCCATTTTAAAGCCCATATAGTTGTTCCTTTTTGTGCCTGCAGACTGCTTCTAAACAGAAGGACCATTCTAGACAACATCATTCATGATTTACAGTGCGACTGATGCAATATTAATTACATACAACCATTGATTTCTTGCTTTGTTTTGGGCAAGTCATAAGGGGTCTGCTAAAAGGATTAGAAATGACACGGATTGATAGAACCTTTCAAAGGCTGTCTAAAGAAGGCAAAAAAGCTTTTGTTGCTTATATAATGGCAGGAGATCCAAGTCCTGAAATTTCTGCAGAATTGCTCTGTGGCCTTCCTGCAGCGGGAGTCGATATTATTGAGCTGGGTCTGCCGTTCACGGATCCGATGGCCGATGGACTTACTATCCAACGTGCCGGACAAAGGGCGCTGGCGGCTGGTATGACACTGAAAAAGACGTTAGACATGGCTCGCCACTTCCGAAAGATCGACCAAGAAACACCTATTGTCTTCATGGGTTATTACAATCCTATATATAGCCATGGGGTGGAGAAATTTTTAAAAGATGCGAAAGATGCAGGTATTGATGGTTTGATCATTGTGGATTTGCCGCCAGAAGAAGATGAAGAGCTTTGCATTCCCGCGCAAGTTGCTGGATTAAACTTTATTCGTCTTGCAACACCCACAACCGATAATCTTCGTTTAATCACTGTGCTAACCAACACATCTGGCTTTGTTTATTACGTCTCTATCACCGGTATAACAGGCTCAGAAGAAGCTCAGTCTGATGATGTAGAACCAGAAGTGGCACGAATTAAAGCTGGCACGGATTTACCTGTTGTCGTTGGGTTTGGCATCAATACGCCAGATGCTGCCAAAAAGATTGCTTCCATTGCCGACGGAGCAGTCGTCGGATCAGCTATTATCAAGGAACTTAGCAGAGGCAAGTCGGTTGCCGAAGTACTAGAATTTGTTGCCTCCCTGGCCGAAGGTGTACATGACGCCTGAGGTACACTTATACCGTTTTAATCCGCTCTGCTTTAATAGAATTTAGTATAAATTTTTTGCTGGTAGTATTCAAATTGACAGAAAGCCCTAACTTATGCAGACGAGGTTAAAATGCCGATCATAACCAATATACAGGACCTCAAGAAAATCTATCGCCGTCGTGTACCAAAGATGTTCTTTGATTATACCGAATCTGGAAGCTGGACGGAACAAACATTCAGAGAGAACGTTACTGATTTTTCTGAGTTGCGTCTAAGACAGAGAGTTGCTGTAGATATGAGTGGGCGTCATACGCGCGCTAAAATGATAGGCCAAGACGTGGCTATGCCTGTAGCATTGGCCCCAGTTGGATTAACAGGGCTGCAATCTGCAGATGGGGAAATCAAAGCAGCGCGCGCAGCAGAGAAATTTGGTGTTCCCTATACACTGTCGACAATGTCGATTTGTTCGATCGAAGATGTGGCGGCCAAAACTGAAAAACCATTTTGGTTTCAACTCTACGTTATGAAAGACCAAGATTACATGTCTCGCCTTATGGCCAGAGCCAAAGAGGCCAACTGCTCCGCACTCATTATCACTCTAGATTTGCAGATCTTAGGGCAACGTCATAAAGATATTCAAAATGGGTTATCTGCTCCACCAAAACTGTCGCCAAAGACACTTCTGAATCTGTCCACAAAATGGGCTTGGGGTATGGAAATGCTGCGGACCAATCGGAAGAACTTTGGCAATGTAGTCGGACACGCCAAGGGCGTCACTGATACGACTAGTCTAAGCTCTTGGACAGCAGAACAATTCGATCCAAAGCTTGATTGGGATAAGATAAAGACTTTAAGAAAAGAATGGGGTGGCAAAGTCATTTTGAAAGGTATTTTAGATGCGGAAGATGCCAAGCTTGCGCTTAATGTTGGAGCCGATGCCATTATAGTTTCAAATCATGGTGGCCGCCAACTTGATGGTGCTCAAAGTTCAATTCGTGCTCTGCCTTCGATCATCGATGCAGTTGGTGATAAAATTGAGGTACATTTGGATGGCGGCATAAGGTCTGGTCAAGATGTTTTAAAGGCTTTGGCTCTTGGTGCAAAGGGCACATATATTGGTCGCTCTTACATATATGGATTGGGTGCATTGGGCCAAAAAGGTGTCCGATTGTCTCTAGAAATTATACAAAAGGAGCTTGAAACTACTATGGCACTTTGTGGACATCGAGCTTTATGTCAACTTTCGAGAGATACACTGAGGATACCAGTCGGTTTTGCTGATAGTTGGATCTGATTTATTCACGTCAAACACTCAAAAAATAAATACTTTTAAAAACCTTTAAATTGAGGTATCAGGCACTCTTCACGCGAAGCTACAGCCTTGGAGGAGTTTCGCAATTTCATTTATGGAGAAACAAAATGGCTGAAGAGACCCCAAATCTTGAAGCAATGGAACGTACGGGGACAGGCAAGGGCGCCGCTCGTCAAGCACGCCGTGACGGTATGGTTCCAGGTGTTGTCTATGGAGGTGGTATTGACCCGCTTCCAATTCAGATACCTCATAACGTTCTTTTGAAAAAACTGCGTGCAGGTCGCTTTCTGTCGACGCTGTTCAACTTGAAAGTCAAAGGTCATGACGATGTACGTGTAATCTGCCGCGATGTACAGCGGGACGTGGTGAAAGATCTTCCAACTCATTTGGATCTGATGCGGCTGCGTAGAAGTTCCCTCGTAAATCTTTTCATTCCAGTTGAATTCATTAACGAAGAGGAATGTATCGGCATTAAACGGGGTGGGTCCCTAACAATTGTACGTCAAGAAGTTGAATTGCGGGTTACTGCTGGTGATATTCCAGAAAAAATTATTGTGGATCTCGCTGGTCTACCCATGGGCGAAGTTATCACAATTTCTTCAGTTAGTCTCCCCGTCGGTTCAAAAGCGACAATCGATCGTGACTTTGTGATAGCAAACATTTCAGCCCCTAGAGGTCTTTCAGATTCAACCGATGAAGATGGAACTGCATCGGGTGAGGAAGAAGCTGAAGCGGTAACAGAAGATTAAAAAAGTCATCTTAATTGTTCTTTTTCTAATAGGCGGGGCTTTTGCCCTGCTTTTTTCTTGACTAAGATTGCGAGGCAGTGTCTCAACAATGACAGTCAAAAACGGTATTACTTATGCAGATTTTTGTTGGACTTGGAAATCCTGGTAATAAATATTCCAAAAATCGACATAACATCGGGTTTATGGCGCTTAATCGTATCAGTGATAAATTAGGTTTCTCTCCGTGGAAGGCCAAGTTTCAAGGCCATATGTGCGAAGGGCTACTTGGCAACGAGAAAGTCGTTTTGTTAAAACCTGAGACATTTATGAACTTGTCAGGTCAATCAGTTGGAGAGACCATGCGTTTTTTCAAACTTGAGCCTCAGGATGTAACTGTTTTTCATGATGAACTTGATCTTCCTTCCGGGAAGTTGCGGATAAAAACTGGTGGCGGTCATGCCGGACACAATGGACTACGCTCAATTCATGAGTATATTGGTCCTGACTATCATCGTGTCAGATTAGGGATAGGACACCCAGGCAGTAAAAATCTGGTATCAGGCTATGTACTGCATGATTTTGCAAAGTCGGACCAGCACTGGCTCGAGGCCATGCTTGAAGGTATCGCGCAGGGTGCCCTAAAGCTGGCGTCCGGCGATAAGGGAGGTTTTATGAATCAGGTAGCATTGCACCGCACTGAAGCCAGCGCCTCAAGAAAGAAACAGCCGAAGGGTGGTGGCAAAAGAATAGCTTTACCAAATTTAGAGGCCTCTACTACGCTCAACGAGGACGGTAGAACCAAAATACAAAAATTACTCGATCGGTTTAAATAAAGCATAAGCGTGGATTTTACGCTGATCAAAAGCTCGCTTATTTCTTAAATAGCTAGACTATAAGAGCCTTATTGAGGGAAGTTAACATTGAGATTTTTATAAAAAATTCCGATCTTACTTCTTTGGAGCATAAATGCTTTTTTTTTAGAGTGGGCAGGGCCAATGCCCCCTAAAATTCAATTTTGATCTTTCAGCGCTCTACGGTTAACCGTCAGCCACTTCAATTGAGGAATAAAAAAACATGTTGGGGTTGATTTTAATACTTCACCATATCAGCCGAGGCCATCTAAAGCGTTGAGGTTTAACCTCGTGCGGACAGTGCCTATCAGCACAGATGTTTCAGCTCATAAGTTGCCAGCATGTCATAACCACCATGCAGATCATTAAGTTAAAGTAAATTCTTGTACAATGGCGTGGACGTAATTTCCATTATCTGATTTCACTAAATCTTTAATAATGCTTGAGACAGCTTGTAATAAAAGTAAAGATAAAGAAAACTTTGTTTTCTTATCAATGACTACGGACATCCAAATTCCGATGCTCTACTAACAATAATTCTTTTTCTTTGGACGAGACCATTCAAATTGGTCGGATTGACTTTCATGCCTGTTGGAACCTAGGGAAGAATGTAGTACGGGAATTACGATAATGATTTGTTATATGAAAAGTTTTTGAAATGCTTAAAAAAGACCCCGCTGTGAATGTATTTGGCGATGCTATCACGCCCTGCTCCTTAAAACCGTTGACGGGCTTCTTTAGAGATGCGCATTGCAATACTTGCTCGCAAGATCACGGTAGTCATACAGTTTGTGCGGTAATGAATGAGGAATTTCTTGCCTTCTCAAAATATGTTGGTAACGATCTGACTACGTCTATGCCCCAATATCAGTTCGCAGGACTCAAACCGGGTGATAGTTGGTGCCTTTGCGCGCGTCGTTTTCTTCAAGCTCATGAAGAAGGATGCGCGCCCAACGTTGATCTAAACGCCACGCATCAAAAGGCTTTAGAAATTGTAGATTTAGAAATTCTTGAAAAGTACCAAGTCAGCTTAAACGAATAATCTTTACGCGTATTTCGCCGCTCTACTTTCCTTTGCTAGGCTCCATGCATTTACAGCTGTACCAAATGCCTCAAAAAGTGGCCGTGATACCGGATCGGCAACTGCATTCCATTCTGGATGCCATTGCACAGACAGCGTAAAGCCCTCCGCATCTTTGATGTAAATCGCCTCTGGCGTGCCATCCGGTGCATATCCGTCAATAACCACACGTGGACCAGTAGTTTTGATCCCCTGCCCGTGCAGTGTATTAGTCATTACCTCGCTCGCGCCGAATACTTTACTAAATGGCCCTTTTTTGGAAACAGATACTTTATGCGATAAGGCAAATTTTTCCTTTAGTGTTCCATTTGGTGGCATTCTGTGATTGTTGCGGCCTGGTAAATCGCGTATTTCAGGATGCAGAGTACTGCCCATAGCAACAGCGACCTCTTGAAAACCACGACATATTCCAAAGAATGGTTGACCTAAAGCCACACAAGCCCGGATAAGCGGCAAAGTGATCGCGTCGCGTTCTCTGTCAAAGGTACCATGAGCTTCAGTTTCATGTTCACCATATTCATCCGGGTGGACATTTGCACGACCCCCGGTGAATACGAAACCATCAAAGCGGCTTTGTAGTTCTTCCACTGTGACGTAGGCAGGATTTGCAGGTATGATAACGGGCATACAACCAGAGACATTCGAAAGCGCCTCACAGTTCATTGTTCCACCTGCCTGTACTGGATACTCATCATTTATTAGATAATAATTTCCAATTACACCAACCAATGGTCGTCTCATAAAGTCACCCGCAAATCTTTTTGTAACAGCAAAGGTTAAAATTTTTAAGAATTACAATAGCAGAACGCAAAAGTCTTTTCCTTTCACGCCATAAAGAATACCTTAGGATCAAATTAATTTAAACTCTTTATGTGCATTAAATTTTATAAAAACGAAATCCTATACAAAGTGTTTGAAGCTTATAGGAGAATTCGCCAAACTATGTTGACCATGCTTGTAAGGTTAAGACAAGCACTTTAATTAATGCCAGTAGGTTGACATGAAAGACACGACCAAGCAAACGATTTATCTCAAGGATTACGCACCCTACCCTTTTATAATCAAAAACGTTGAGCTAACATTTTACTTATCGCCAAATTCCACTCGAGTCATTTCTAGATTGAAAGTGAAACCAAAGGTAAAATCTACAAAACAGAATTTGTTTTTACACGGTGAAAAGCTCGAGCTGATATGGTGCAAAATCAATGGCGAGCTTGCTTATCCTAAAGTAGACGTAACTGGCCTAAACATGAGCGTTCCAAACGCCGAGTTTATTTTCGAATGCGAAGTCATAATTGATCCTGCAAATAATACGTCGCTTGAAGGATTATATATGTCCAACGGCATGTATTGCACGCAATGTGAGGCCGAAGGGTTTCGTAAAATCACCTATTATCCAGACCGGCCAGACGTCTTGAGCAAATTCAAAGTCCGTATTGAAAAACAAGATCAAGACCTTCCTGTTATTTTGTCTAATGGTAATCCAAAAGTATCTGCAGCAGGATGGGTCGAATGGATTGACCCATGGCCCAAGCCTGCATATCTCTTTGCGCTAGTAGCTGGGCAATTGATAAATCATCCGGATCATTTTAAGACACAGTCAGGCAAACACGTGTCTTTAAACATCTGGGTTAGAGCTGGAGATGACGATAAATGTGCGTTCGCTATGGAATCTTTGAAAGCTTCCATGAAATGGGATGAAGAGGTTTACGGGCGGGAATATGATCTAGATATTTTCAATATCGTGGCCGTTGAAGATTTCAATATGGGAGCAATGGAGAACAAGGGCTTGAACATTTTCAATAGCTCTTGTGTTCTAGCCAATCCTCTTACAAGCACGGATGCTGACTATGAACGTATTGAGGCGATTGTCGCACATGAGTACTTCCACAACTGGACAGGAAATCGCGTTACCTGTCGGGACTGGTTCCAACTCAGTTTAAAAGAAGGATTGACCGTTTATCGAGACGCACAGTTCACTTCGTATATGCGCAGCGAATCTGTAAAACGCATCGAAGATGCCATCACTATGCGCTCGCATCAATTTCGCGAGGACAACGGTCCTCTGTCGCACCCGGTCCGACCAGAAAGTTTTGTCGAGATAAATAACTTCTACACGGTGACTGTTTATGAAAAAGGTGCAGAAGTTATAGGTATGTTGAAGCGCTTGGTTGGGGATGATGCCTATTCAAAAGCTTTGGATCTATATTTTGAACGCCACGACGGGAATTCGGCAACAGTCGAAGAGTGGTTAAAAGTCTTCGAAGATACCACTGGACGTGATCTGAACACCTTCAAAGGATGGTATAGCCAAGCGGGTACTCCGCGTCTTAGAATTAAAGAAACTTATGACAAAGGAACCTTAACACTTGACTGTGTGCAAGTTACTCCGCCGACGGCAGGTCAGCCTGAGAAAACTGCGCAGGTTATTCCCATTGCAGTTGGTTTACTTAACAATAATGGGGAAGAAATTTTATCGACGACTGTTTTGGAAATGACATCTGCACAACAAAGTTTTAAGTTTGAGGGCCTGGCTTCAAGACCCGTCGCATCGGTATTGCGAGACTTCTCTGCACCGGTCTATCTTGAACACCAAATGAGCGACCAAAACCGCGCGTTTTTAATGGCGCATGACACAGACCTTTTTAATCGCTGGGACGCAGCCAATACGTTGATGCGCGAATGTCTTATCCAGATGTCCACTCAGGATGGCAAACCCGATCAAGTTCTTCTCAAAGCGATGTCTTTCGTATTAACAGATGAGACGCTTGACCCTGCTTTTCGCGCACTGATGATGGTGCCACCCACAGAAAACGAGATTGCAACGCAAATTACAGAGCGTGGTCAACTTGCAGTTCCTGAGAAAATTTATGATGCTCATCAAAATTTTTCAAATTCGGTTGCATTTAATTTAGAGAACGCTTTGTACGACGTTTATACCCGTCATCAAATAAAAGAAGAGTATAAACCCAATGCAGAGCAAACATCATCGCGCAGTTTAGCAAACATTGCTCTAAATTATATAAGTCGATTGGACGGTGGCAAAACGGCAACGCAGCAATACGCTGCTTCCGAAAACATGACCCAGCAAATTGCAGCGTTGGCGAATTTGCTTCGCATTGGAAATGGACAATCAGAACTAGCAAAATTTTATGATCAATGGGCTTCTGAACGGCTTGTTATAGACAAATGGTTTAGCGTACAGATTAGTACAGCAAAACCTGAGGAGCTCATCGATATAACCAATATGTTGGTAAAACACCCAGAATTTAATATCAAAAACCCAAATCGTTTCAGATCAATCTTTGATAATTTTAGTAGGAATTTTGCCGGTTTCCATCATAAGTCAGGCTTGGGTTATGCGCTCTTAACTGACTGGTTGATGAAAGTCGATAAAATTAATCCACAGCTGACTGCAAGGACGTGCAGTGCTTTCCAAGAAGGTCCATTTGATGATGCGCGAAAATTATTAATACAAACGAACTTGAAGCGATTGCTTCAGACAGAAGGACTTAGCGTAGATACAACAGAGATGGCAACGCTGATTTTAAAATGAAAATAATATGTTGGGTTCTTAAAGGATAACCAAGTCCGTGTATTGAGAGCGGGAATTACAATTAGTGTCAACAGCTTGAGACATTTAAATAGTTGCATGAACGTGATAGATTTGCAAAATAGTTCTCATTTGTGAACCCATTCTGGGCACACTGCCAAAAGATCGTAGCTTTTTTGAAAGCTAAGTAAGAATAAAGTCATGTTGACGCGTCTTGATATTTTGATCGTCATATCGACTACCAACACAAATATTTTTACTGCCTTTTATGCTTCAGAATTAGCCACGGCCGCTCCTGTCAGAAAAGCGGATTTGCTGCATCTAAATTGCATAGGGCTGCATGAGGACGCGCATCGAAACGTTGAAGCCAACATATGCAAAATAAACCCAATACTTTGCTTTGAAACAACGCATTAGTCAGATCATTCTCACAATGCGATACTGCTAGATATCAAAATTTATATGTTCGACGATATCTCTTTGCGCATGCGTGAATCGCACAGCACTTCACAAATGATACCTACAATTACCTGCGCGAGTTGAGATGACGGCGAAGATGATTGAAAACTGTCGATCCTTTGGTTAAACCCAAATTTAAATAACGAACTTAGGTGACCAAATGCTTGATCTTACTTATGAGACGCCAAAACCCAAAATTATTGCCGGAGCTACCCATGATTGGGAGTTGGTTATTGGAATGGAAGTACATGCCCAAATTGCATCAAATGCAAAACTGTTTTCTGGCGCATCGACCGAATTTGGAAACGAGCCAAATTCAAATGTCGCATTCGTTGATGCCGCAATGCCGGGTATGTTGCCCGTTATTAATGAATTTTGTATTGAACAAGCCGTACGCACTGGTTTAGGCCTAGCAGCTGAAATTAATTTGTGGTCCGCTTTTGATCGCAAAAACTATTTCTACCCAGACCTTCCTCAAGGCTACCAGATTTCTCAACTTTACCATCCAATTGTAGGTGAAGGAGAAGTAATGGTAGATATGGAACCAGGCATTTCGCGTCTAGTTCGAATAGAGCGCATCCACATAGAACAGGATGCAGGGAAATCAATTCATGACATGGATCCAAACATGTCGTTTGTTGATCTCAATCGGACAGGTGTTGCGCTGATGGAAATTGTCAGCCAACCTGATATTCGAGGCCCAGAAGAAGCTGCCGCCTACATGGTTAAGTTGCGTCAAATTCTGCGTTATTTAGGAACTTGCGATGGAAATATGCAAAATGGTAATCTTCGGGCCGATGTAAATGTATCGATCTGTCTGCCGGGACAATATGAAAAATTCATTGAAACAAATGATTTTGCACATCTTGGGACGCGCTGCGAAATTAAGAATATGAACTCGATGCGCTTTATCCAAGCTGCGATCGAAGTTGAAGCTCGGCGCCAAATCACCATTGTAGAAGCTGGTGGGGAAGTTAATCAGGAAACTCGTCTTTACGATCCAGACAAAGGAGAAACCCGTTCTATGCGATCCAAGGAAGAGGCGCATGATTATCGATACTTCCCGGACCCCGACCTTCTGCCTCTCGAAATAGAGCAATCCTGGGTTGAAGAGATTGCGAGCAGCTTACCCGAATTGCCTGATGAAAAAAAAGCACGTTTTATGAAAGATTTTTTACTTTCTGACTACGATGCGACCGTTTTGACTGCTGAATTGGATTCTGCTGCATATTTTGAAGCGGTTGCGAACAGGCGGGATGGCAAACTTTCGGCCAATTGGGTTATTAATGAGCTTTTTGGAAGACTTAAAAAAGATGACAAAGACATTACACAAAGCCCGGTCACTCCTTACCAGTTAGGCGGTATTATAGACCTTATCGAACACGGTGATATAAACGGTAAAATAGCCAAGGACCTTTTCGAGATTGTTTATATCCAAGGTGGTGACCCAGCCAAGATCGTGCAAGATCGCGGCATGAAGCAGCTTACTGACACTAGTGCGATCGAAGCCGCTGTTGATAAAGTTATTTTAGATAACCCTGATCAAGTAGAAAAGGCTAAGGCCAATCCAAAGTTGGTGGGTTGGTTCGTGGGCCAAGTGATGAAGGCGACAGGCGGAAAAGCCAATCCTAAGGCCGTGAATGAGCTTATTGCTTTTAAACTAAGGCTTTGACCTTTCTTATCATCGATCCTCTAGAACCGAAGTACGCATTAATTTCACTGACTAGGAGATTATGGATTGGTCTTAAGAAACAGGTGTATCCAATTCGAGGGATAGAGCATGAATTTCGCCTAAAAGCTTTTGTCCAAGTGCAGCATGAACTGCTCGGTGCCGGGCTATGCGACTTTGACCCATGAACGACTCCGAAGTCAGACGGACACGAAAGTGACTTTCTCCACCCTCTTTGAAACCTGTATGGCCTCGATGTTGTTCGCTTTCATCAAATACTTCTAGGTCCTGAACAACAAATTCTTGTTCCAGTATATGTTTAATTTCATTCATTCGTGACATTTTTTCTAAAAGCCCCCTTCAAATTATTAATTCAGAGTCTATGATATTCATCTGGAATCGAAAAGGTGCAAAAAATGACTAAGTCTGATCCTTTTGGTTTTGATATGTCCGTCTCTTCTGCGAAGAAAAAAACGACGAGGGCACGACGCGGTATGTCAGGAGCTTCTGAGACTTCAACGAGAATTTGTCAGCACGAGGGCTGTGAAGAGGCTGGCAAGTTTAGAGCGCCTCGGGCGCCAGATGTTCTGGATGAATTTATTTGGTTTTGTAAAGATCATGTGCGCGATTATAACCTTAAGTGGAATTTCTTTAATAATACCACCGAGGCGGAGATGAACGCCCAGATGTCAAAAGATAAAGTGTGGGAACGTGAGACGCGTAGCTTTAGTGACCCCGAAGCTCGAGCATGGGCGCGTCTGGGTATTGAAGACCCTCACCAAGTACTGGGGCAAAATGCTACGAAAAACCCAGGTAAAGGCGCGACTGGCAGCCGTCGACTTCCCCCGACGGAGCGCAGAGCAGTTGAAATTCTTGAAATAAAAGACGGCTGGAGCAAAGCAGAAGTTCGGAAGGCTTATAAATCTCTAATAAAAGTACTGCATCCAGATATGAATGGTGGAGATAGAAGTCAGGAAGAACAGCTTCAGGAAGTTGTCTGGGCTTGGGACCAAATTAAGGATAGCCGAAACTTTAAATAACGATTGATCGCTTAAGAGCACTTCCTTTTGATATTTTTCAGTGTGGAGAAAGAGTAAAAGTAAAAGTAAAAGTAAAAGTAAAAGTAAAAGGTTATCGCCTCTTAGTATAATTTACTGATGAATATAATTATATTATTAAAACATTAGGTTAAATTATTTTTATTAATTC
>CAJWEI010000059.1 GCA_913031285.1 uncultured Alphaproteobacteria bacterium
TTGCAGGGATAGGCCACCCAGAGAAGTTTTTTACCACTTTGGAAAGCCTTGGGGCCAAAATTGTGCATCATGAAGCGCTCGGGGATCACGAAAACCTATCACCTACTGTTCTCGCGCGTCTAAAATCGCTAGCTGATCAGCAGGGCGCACAATTAGTAACGACCGAAAAAGACGCAGCGCGCCTGCCAAATCATTTCCGGAGTGAAGTAATTACATTGCCGGTAAGACTTATTTGGAATCAACCCAATGCAATGAAGGATTTGATAAGCAAAAGTATCAAATATGATTGAACATACGTAAATATAACGTCTGGATGCAAGTATCTAAGCGGTACAAGACATGCAAACTGATTGACCATAGAAGTTCATAGACTCATCAACTAAATTCTCTAAGAACCCCATATTGGCAATAATTTTGTCAAATACCAGCCTAGAATTACAAAGATTACATGCAGTAAAATTATATCTCAAATAGACTGTCTGCGAATTTGTACAAAGCCATTTGCGACATCTAATGTTGGTCTATCAAATTCTGACCTATGCCAAAGTAAAAACAAACAATATTTTCATAATGCGGAATAATAATACGGCCAGAACGCAGAAGCGGTCAATATTAATATGCAAAACTTCAAATGGTTAGTTTAATACTCTTCCCCCAACCTGGGAGAGGGACGACAAAGTTTAAGATCCGCATCTGAAAAATTAAATGGCGATCTCACGCTTGGAATACCACCCAGATCAATTTGCATTTGCCTGTGAACAATCTGTGGATCACTAAAGACATCATCCATTTCATTGATCGGACCAGCTGGAACACCCCATGTTTCGCAGGCATTCAAGAGATCTAATTTTGTCATTTTGCGCGTACTCGTCATGAGTTGCGCGATCATTTTTTCTCGATTAGCAACTCGGTCTGCGTTTTTTAGAAACTCTGGTGCTGCCGCCATATCGTGAAGGTTCAAAAGTTCACAAAGGCGCTGATATTGCCCATCATTGCCCGTCGCAATGATGATATGCCCATCACGACACTCAAAGACTTGATATGGGGTTAAATTAGGGTGGTAATTTCCAGTGCGCTGCGGCACTTTTCCCGTAGACAGGTAATTTAGAGCTTGATTTGCCATGACCGAAACAGCACAGTCAAAAAGTGACATATCGATATGTTGGCCGCGGCCTGTCGAATGGCGCATGTGCAACGCAGATAGAATAGCGGTTGTAGAGTAAACGCCCGTGAATATATCAGTGATTGCAACCCCTGCCCGCTGAGGTGCACCGTCAGGTTCCCCGGTTATGGACATAAAACCCGACATGCCTTGGATTATATAATCATATCCTGCGCGTTGAGCATAGGGCCCGGTCTGCCCAAATCCAGTAATCGAACAATATATCAACTTGGGATTAATTTTCGAAAGACTTGGGTAGTCTAAACCATATTTGGCAAGTCCACCAACTTTGAAATTCTCAATTAGAATATCAGTATCTCTGACAAGCTCAATAATACGCTCTTGTCCCTCAGGCGTACGGAAATCTATAATAACGCTAGATTTACCACGATTGCAGGAATGAAAATATGAAGCCGTTTTATCCTCATCTCGCTCAATGAATGGTGGGCCCCATTGACGCGTATCATCCCCTTGGGGAGCTTCCACCTTTATAACTTCAGCTCCCAGATCTCCCAAGGTTTGACCAGCCCAAGGACCTGCCAAAACACGTGCTAGTTCGATGACTTTCAATCCATCAAGCGGCGACGACATCACGAACCCAGCTTTTCATCCAGTAATTTTGAAAATTCTTCATAACTCATGTTAGCATACGATTCGCCGTCTATTATAAAGCTCGGGGTTGACTTGATTTTATCGCGCGTCGCATTCTCTTTGTACCAACCCACGAGCGCACGTAGTTTGTCGCCATCTGCTAGACAAGATTGCAGCATTTCTCTATCCAAACCAGCGAGGCGGCCTATCTTTCTTAGTTCACCAACGATTGCAAGATCACTCTCGGCACGAGTCCATGTGTTTTGAGTTTTCAGAATTCTATCTGTCATACCAAAGAACTTTTCTGGGCCTGCACAACGCGCGACAAGCGACGCCCACATCCCATATTTGTCAAAGAAGACTTCGCGAAATACGAATTTGATCTTATTTGTATCGATATAGTTTTTCTTAAGCGGTCTATACACCTCCTCATGAAATTTAGCGCAATGCGGGCATGTGAAAGAAGCATATTCAATCACTGTGATCGGGGCGTTCTCTGAGCCCAAGACCATCTCGGTAATGACCAGACCAGATGTTTCCTTATTTGAAGTACTTGAGCTTTCAGCATTGGCTGCGAAAGGCACTTCAAACTCCGTGGTTTTCGATAATGATGCAGGTTGAGTCAACCAATATCCCGCGGCTAAAGCGACGATGAAAACGGCCAGAAGAGGGGGAAATCTACTAAGCATGTTTAAAGCCTTTCATAGCATGGATCAACGATCTGTTTTACTTAGAACATTTCGAGCAAGATCTTCAAGGGCTTGCGCAAATTTTGGATCCTTAATTGACCCAACCAGTCTGCGGGCTTCCTCTATAACTTTGGGTGCAGGGTTATTATCATGCGGCTCAGGTTTTTGAGCAAAAACTGTTTGCGCTTCAGAAAATCCATGAGCAGCAGTCTGGGTTATTTTGATGCGGGTTATCGCATTATATCCATAGACAGTGTTTACTTTTATCCGGATTTTTTCTTTTTCCATTTCAAGCATCGGAGCGTTTACGCCCATACACAGGACGGTTAGTGTCGCACCAAATCCATGTTTACTGTAAGACACATTTACTGGCTGAGCGACGCAGGCGATCTCTTTTCCAGCAATCTCTTCCCAATGAGTTAAAATGCGCGATTGCGAAAAGCCTCGCGTTTCGCTTGCATCGTGAATGCGCGATGTCAGTAAAGAAGATGCCTGCTTGAAACCTTTTGTCGAAGTCCGGCGGTCGGCCATCTATTGTATCCTGAGAGTTTGTACTGAATGATATCCTTAATCTACATCTCCAGATGAGCAACAAGAAAGAGGTCAAAATTGTTAAATATGCCATCTTCGGACGATTTATTAGCCTGGTATGACTGCCACGCACGGGAAATGCCTTGGCGGATACCTCCGCAAGGTCGAAAAGTCCGCAGAAAACCCGACCCTTATCGTATATGGTTGTCTGAGATCATGTTGCAACAGACCACAGTGGCTGCTGTAAAAGCATATTTTAAGCGTTTCACGGCGCGCTGGCCTAATGTCAGAGCGCTAGCAGAGGCCGAAGATGTAGATGTTATGGGGGAATGGGCTGGCCTTGGCTACTATGCACGCGCGCGCAATTTGCTAAAATGTGCAAGGATGGTGACTAAGGAGATGGATGCTGTATTCCCTTCCTGTTACGAAGACCTGATACTCCTTCCAGGTATCGGGCCCTACACAGCTTCTGCCATTGCCGCGATTGCTTTTGATAAACCTGCAACTGTGGTCGATGGCAATGTGGAGCGCGTTATGTCGCGCCTGTTTGATATACATACGCCGTTACCTCTCTCAAAAAATGAACTTATGCAGCGAGCCCACACCTTAACCCCTAGGACAAGAGCGGGGGATTACGCGCAGGCTGTTATGGATCTTGGTGCAACAATCTGCACGCCTAAACGCCCTGCATGCGGGTTGTGTCCATGGAGCGATAACTGCGTTAGCCATAAATTGGGAACAGCCTCAGTATTACCAAAGAAAGTACCAAAAAAACGAAAACCTACGCGATACGGTTTTGTATATTTCGTGCAGCGTGAGGACCAAGCAATGCTGTTAGAAAGGCGACCTGATAAAGGCCTTTTGGGGGGTATGCTGGGATGGC
The DNA here is from genome assembly GCA_913031285.1 of uncultured Alphaproteobacteria bacterium. Taxonomy (GTDB): domain Bacteria; phylum Pseudomonadota; class Alphaproteobacteria; order Rhodobacterales; family Rhodobacteraceae; genus LFER01. The sequence goes on from CAJWEI010000059.1 coordinate 3,857, forward strand.
CCGGATCAGACTGGTCCAACGCGCCTGAAGAGAACGCGCCGGTTCAGGCAGAGTGGCAGCGAGTAAAACCCCAAGTTCGTCACACGTTTACGCACTTTCATTTGCATTTATCAATTATGACCGCCTCAGTCGGCCTTGGATGTATCCCACAGCGCGGCGAATTTATTGCGAGATCAAAGTTTAGACCATCCGAATTACCAACTGTGATGAGGAAAGTCTTCGATCTGGTTAAATCAACCTAATCAAGCTTTATTCTTAGTGTTGTGGAATAAGAGCGACAAAAAATAGACCATGCTAAATTCCAAATATTACATGTCTTTTAGAGAAACTTGCATTTTGGTTATCGATTGGCTTGATACCTCTTGTTTGGATTGGTGTTATCTGGATCGGTTGGTCGTTATAACTCTTTATTTTGGCACCCTGGTTTCTATTTCTAGCCTTAGATGCAGTTCCGGGTCTGCATTTAGGGAATGTAGATCCTGACGGCAATGACGTTTTGATGTTTTGGCATAAGGTTTTAACGGTCATCTGGATCCCCTTGCAATTTATCACTCTGTTTGGTGTGATTTGGTACTGCGCAAATTCAAACCTTGGCAGACTAGAAAAGTTTGGACTGTTCTTTTCGGTTGGAGTGATAACGGGAACCATTGGCATAAATTATTCTACTGAACTGGTGAATCAATCAAATCGTAAAGAACTTGCTGTGGCGGATATTTATTGTCTATGGTTCTGTATTCGCATTTTCGTTCCAAACACCAAGCCTACCACAAATTTAATGGAACACCACGCGATTCAGTCACAGCCCACTATCACGAGGTTTTTATAAATTTTCTTTACGCATCATCAAAAAATGCTGGCTTTCTGAGTTTCACGCAGAGAAAGCTAAGCTAGCACGTGAAAACCTGCAATGGTATAATAGCCAAAATCCTTTTTTCCTCTACGGAGCCCTCCAACTTGGCATGATTTTAATGGCGTTTTTATTAGGGGGCTGGAGCGGACTGGAACTTTTTGTATGGCAAGCGATCGTCGCTATATGGGCTTTATAAATTATATCGAACACTACGGCCTTACCCGCAAACATTTTGACAAAGACAAAAACGAAAATGTTAAACCACATAATTCATGGAATTCAGATCATAAAGCGACGAATTGGCTTTTAATCTACCTTCAACGTAATTCAGATCATCACTATAAACCAAATAGACGATTTCCATTACTACAAAACCATTCGTCAGCTGATGCAACACAACGAACATTTGGCTTTGTGGTAATGGCAACGATTGCCCTATTTCTAAACATATGGCGCAAAATGATGAACCCGAGGGTGCGCAAATGGCGAGCAATGTATTACCCAGAAATTCAAGACTGGAGCAGATCCAACCTAGCGAGTAACCCTGCTCCTAGATAAGCGTAAATAAACCACACATTACCCATTTAAAAAGCCCGCCAAACACTGGCGGGCATCAAGATTTGCGGTTTTAGGCCGCAGGCAAATTTCGAGATCCAGGTAAACCTATTCCTGTAGACTTAATAACTTTGTTCTTTCATTTCCGAACGAATTTGCTGTCGCAATATATCGATGGGAATAACTTTTCCCTCTCTCTGAAAACACCAATACGTCCACCCATTACAACTTGGAGCGCCTTCCATAGCGGCACCCACTTGATGAATTGAGCCTCGGACGTCACTTCCTATCAAGGTACCGTCAGCACGAACTTTGGCTTTGTAACGGCCATTCATACTAAAAAGCTCTTCTCCTGGTCGCAACATACCCCGTTCAACCAATTGTCCAAAAGGCACACGTGGTTCTGCGCGTCTGCTAACTGAGACCTCTAGCGAAGCTTTATCAAATTTGCGGATTTTATCAATACGCTTTTGCGCAACCTCGCGGTAAGCTGCCTCGCGCTCAATTCCGATAAAATCCCGCCCAAGCATCTTGGCCACCGCGCCTGTTGTTCCAGTTCCAAAAAATGGATCAAGCACGACGTCACCCGGATTAGTGGTCCCTACTAAAACTCGGTGTAGCAAGCTTTGCGGCTTTTGTGTCGGATGAGCTTTTTCACCGTTTACATCTTTTAATCTCTCATGGCCTGTGCATATTGGCAGCACCCAGTCACTACGCATTTGAATGCCTTCATTCAGAGCCTTTAATGCATGGTAATTAAACGTATATTTTGCACCTTCCGATTTGGAGGCCCAGATCATCGTCTCATGCGCATTGGTCAGTCGCATACCCCGGAAATTTGGCATCGGGTTGGATTTGCGCCATACGACATCGTTCAAAATCCAATAGCCGTGATCTTGTAACGCTGCACCAACGCGGAAGATATTATGATATGATCCTATTACCCAGATTGCACCGTCAGATTTGAGAATGCGGCGGGCTGCTTTGAGCCAACCATTGGTGAATTTATCATATGCTGCAAACGAAGAGAATTGGTCCCATTTGTCATCAACTGCATCCACCTGGCTGTTATCCGGACGATGTAGGTCGCCCTTGAGCTGAAGATTGTAGGGCGGATCTGCAAAAACGAGATCAACGCTTTTCTCAGGAAGCGCATTCATTGCATCAACACAGTTATTATTGATAATTTGATTTAATGGGAGAACCCGGGTACCCCGGTCTTTTAATCGTGTCGTCATATCTGCCTCATTGAACGGCGCGTTTTGCGCTCTTGTAGTGAGAGTAAGATGAGTCAAAGTTGACTTGGCGTCAATTTGTTTTTTGAATCAATAACTTAATTTATTTTGAGCCACACAAGATATTGTGTATTGGTTTGAACGAACGTCTATGATGAGGGCTCACTCCAAGATGTTGCAAAGCCAATTTATGCTCTTGTGTTGGATATCCGGCATTTTTGTCCCATCCATACCCAGGATTTTGCCGTGCAAGCCCAGCCATAAGGCGATCTCGTGTTATTTTTGCAACAATTGAAGCAGCTGCAATCGACACTGATTTGGTGTCACCTTTTACAATAGCCTGGGCCGGGACTGGCAACTTGGCCGGAATGCAGTTTCCATCAATAAGAACAAATGCAGGGCCCGGATCAAGTTGGGAAATGGCTTGCCTCATAGCGAGCAAACTAGCCTGCAAGATATTAATCCGATCAATCTCTTCGACTGACACATGCACTACACTGACAATGCTATGTTGTAGGATTAAATCATACAGCTCTTTGCGTTTATTGATGGACAAGACTTTTGAATCATTCAGCCCAGCAGGGACTTTACTTGGGTTAAGGATCACTGCAGCAGCCGTAACAGGTCCGGCCAAAGGCCCACGGCCAACCTCATCTACACCTGCGACAAGGCCAAACCCTTGGGCCTGCAAGTCAGCTTCAAAAGAAAAATCAGGACCCAAAATAGGGGCACCACATGTAATCTTCTGTCTTCAGGAGACAGAAATAGAAAACTAAAAAACCTACCAAATATTTGGTAGGTTTCTCATTATTTATCGCATGAATCGTCATTAATCATCACATAATGGCTAATTAATTAAGCGCAGCATCCGTGATCGCATGTGTCCAAGCACCTTCAGGTTTTTTAGTAATAACTGGATCAGAACCACCCGCCATCAATGTTGCTACAGTACGTTCATAATCTGCAGGATCTAACGATCCATCAGAACCAGCCGTCAACTTAGCTATTTCACTCATCATACGTACTTGGTGAGCTTCACTTGTGGCGCCCGACTCATCATTATCAAGCACAATACTAGCCGCCTCCTGAGGGTTGGCCTCTGCATATTTCCAACCTTTCATTGAGGCACGTACAAAACGAACCATCTTCTCGGCAAAAGCAGGATTTTTCAGATTATCCTCAAGCACATAAATACCATCTTCCAATGTCGCCACGCCTTGATTTTCATATTTGAATGTGACCAACTCATCTTCTGAAACACCTGCGTCCAAGACCTGCCCATATTCATTATAAGTCATTGTTGAAATACAATCTGCTTGTCGCTGAAGCAAAGGATCAACATTAAAGCCTTGGCGCAGAACCGTAACCCCATCTGAGCCTCCATCAGTTGAAATTCCTTCTTGACTCATCCAACTCAGAAATGGGTACTCGTTACCGAAGAACCATACACCTATAGTTTTTCCTTTGAAATCCGCAGGGCTTTTAATTCCAGTGTCTTTCCAACATGTCAGCATTAGCCCGGACGACTTAAAGGGCTGGGCAATATTTACAACAGGCAAACCTTTTTCGCGTGCAGCCAAAGCTGATGGCATCCAGTTCAGCATTGCATCTGCGCCACCACCAGCTAGAACTTGTGGGGGTGCAATGTCCGGACCACCAGGCAGAATCGTTACATCCAAGTTTTCCGCAGTGTAATAACCTTTATCTAAGGCAACGTAGTAGCCCGCAAATTGAGCTTGTGTAACCCATTGTAATTGTAGCCTTACTTCATCTGCGGCATGAGCAGCAGTTGACACAATTAGCGCCAACGCGCCAGTTAGTAGTTTTTTCATGTTAATCTCCAAATATGTTGGTTTACTTCGCTCTTTTTAACCTCTTTGCGAGGGATGCCAAAATGTGATCCCTTTCTCTATTATTACCACCGCGCTGTAAAAAGCGCTACCTGCGAAAGCAGCTACTACGATTTCCGCCCAGACCATATCGAGAGCAAGTTGGCCTATAGACGCTGAAATTCTAAAACCCATACCTACCGTCGGTGACCCAAAAAATTCCGCAACAATTGCTCCAATCAGTGCCAATGTGGTTGAAATTTTAAGTCCATTAAAAATAAAAGGCATAGCCGCTGGTAATCTGAGTTTAGCAAACGCTTGCCATGAGCCCGCCGCATAAGTTTGCATCAAGTCACGTTGCATAGAAGTTGTTTCTCCCAAGCCCGACACTGTATTTACAAGCATGGGAAAAAATACCATTAAAACTACGACTGCAGATTTTGAATGCCAATCAAAGCCAAACCACATTACCAATATTGGCGCAGTTCCAATAATTGGCAATGCAGCCAAAAAATTACCCACAGGTAGAAGTCCACGGCGCAAAAAATCAAAGCGATCCACCATCAATGCAGTAAAAAATGCAGCCAAACATCCAATCGCATAGCCGCTCAGAGCGCCCTTGACAAAAGTCTGAACAAAATCTTTCCACAGAATAGGAAGCTTTTGGCAGAAAGTGTCAAATATCATAGATGGCGGAGGCAATATTACTAAAGGCACCTCAAGACCTCGCACTAACAACTCCCAAACTGCCAAGAGTGTCAGCCCAAAAATTGCAGGTACTAGCAGTTTTATACGGCGCGTGTTTGAGGCTGAACTATTGGCTAGGCGAATGTTTATCCACCAAGCCAGAGGCCAGATGATCATCGCTAAGATCACTGCACTCATAGCATCCCCATCCTTTTCAGTGTTATACGTTGTAATAATCCAATGATAGCAACCAATGTTGCGGCCAAGCAAGCGGCTGCCAATAAAGCTGACCATATTTGCACAGTTTGTCCATAATAAGACCCAGCCAATAATCTCGCACCTAAGCCTCGGATTGCCCCAGTTGGCAGCTCACCAACAATTGCCCCTACCAAACTAGCGGCAATGCCAATTTTTAAAGACGCAAATAAGTAAGGTATTGAAGAAGGGAGGCGCAATTTCCAAAAACCTTGCACAGAGTTACTATTATAAGTTTTAAGTAGGTCTAATTGCATAGGATCAGGGCTACGCAATCCTTTAACCATTCCAACTACCACTGGAAAGAAGCTGAGATAGGCACTAATAATCGCTTTTGGTAAAAGTCCTTGGATGCCAATTGAATTCAGCACTACAATGATCATTGGAGCAATTGCTAGAATAGGTATCGTTTGAGAGGCTATAGCCCATGGCATGACACTCATGTCCATTGCACGATTATAAACAATGCCCACTGCAAGTATAATTCCCAGACCGGTTCCAATCGCAAAGCCAAGCAAAGTAGCACTCAAAGTAATCCAGCCATGGAATACCAAACTACGCTTTGAGGTTATTTTTTTATTGGCAGTCGTATTCCATAATTCTACTAAGATTTGATGGGGTGCTGGCAAGCGCGGCCTTGCCTGATTGAAGGTTTGTCGTATTGCAAACGTATTTTTAGCCACAAGTGAAAATGGAGATAAATTGCGTCGATCTTTAGCTCCAGATGGATCAACTACAGCGCCACCACGCTCTGCATCAGTTAGCGCCGTTTTAATATTCATCGGCACAACAGCTGCGTACCAGAGACCAGCCAATGTCACAACCACAATAACAATTGGAACAATAGTATTCCTCATTCAGATCTATGTCCCGACCTGAGGCCCTCACGAACCCTGTGTGCGATTTCGATGAATTCCAGACTATCCCGTATTTCTAACGGCCTTTTATTTGGCAACGGGCTATCGATTATGTCTGTTATACGACCAGGCCGTGGTGACATGACAACAATTTTTGTAGATAAATATACTGCTTCTGGAATTGAATGAGTAACAAACCCAATCGTCTTTTTGGTTCGTTGCCACAACTCAAGTAATTGTTCATTTAAATGATCGCGAACGATTTCATCAAGTGCACCAAACGGTTCGTCCATCAACAAAATGTCAGCGTCAAAAGCAAGCGCCCTAGCAATTGATGCTCGCTGCTGCATACCACCAGAAAGCTGCCATGGGAATTTATTTTCAAAATCGCTTAAGTCTACCAATTCCAAAACTTTGTTCACGCGATTAGTTTGTTCAAACTTGCTATACCCCATGATCTCTAGTGGAAGGCGTATGTTTCTACCAATTGTACGCCAGGGGTAGAGGCTAGCCGACTGGAAAACGTAACCATAAGCACGCTTTTTCCTGGCCTCTCCTGGCGACATATTGTTGATGGTGATGGAGCCGCCTGTTGGTTTTTCTAAATCTGCCATCACACGCAGAAAGGTTGTTTTTCCACAACCAGAAGGTCCAATAAAACTAACAAACTCACCCTTTTTAATATCTAAATTTATATCTGTGAGTGCGCTAACTGGGCCGTCCGCCGTCTCAAAGGTTAAAGACAGGTGACTGGCAGCAATTACTGGTGTTGTATCCATTTTCGGGTTTAGCTTTCATATGCGTTCTGATAGCCTTCGTATAGTCGATAATTAGATGCCCGCAGGTATATTCATCGGATCTCGATTTATCTGCTTGGGCGCAGTCAGCTCTTTCCATTTACCGAGAGCAATATTGGGCGACGGGAAGGCAGGACGAGGCACAAAGCGGCCACGACCGGGATTAGGTTGACTATTTTGCCCCCAAGCCCAAATCACATCACCTCGGCTGAGGGTATAACGCGACTGCGCACTAACATCAAACCCCTCAAAAACATTATAGTCTAGGATTGAATGGTGATTGGCTGTACTAATCGTTTTAGAAATTTTTGGATCCCAGACCACAATATCCGCATCCGCCCCTTCTACAATCGCACCTTTCTTTGGATATATATTCAGTATTTTGGCGATATTTGTACTTGTGACGGCGACGAATTCATTAGGTGTTAAACGTCCCGTTTCAACGCCTTCGGTCCATAAAACGGCAAGGCGTTCCTCCAATCCATTCGAACCATTTGGAATCAAACAGAAGTTATCCTTACCCATAAACTTTTGTTCGCTAGTAAAAGCGGCATGATCTGTCGCAACAACCTGAAGAGACCCTGACTGCAAACCTGCCCAAAGGCTTGCTTGATGCTCTTTATTACGGAATGGCGGCGACATGACTCGACGGGCTGAATGCATCCAGTCACCTTTAAAGTATTCACTTTCATCCAGCGTAAGGAATTGTGCAAGCGGTTCACCATAGACCCGCATGCCTTTTTGGCGAGCTCTCCGAATTGCTTCATGGGATTGCTCACAACTGACATGAACGATATATAAAGGCACGCCTGCCGCATCAGCAATAGTGATGGCGCGGTTGGCCGCTTCACCTTCAAATTCCGGTGGGCGCGAATAAGCATGCCCTTCTGGACCCGTGATACCTTGTTCCAACATCTGTTGCTGCATATCAGCGACTAAGTCTCCGTTTTCAGCATGTACCATAGGCAATGCACCGATATCGCGGCAGCGCTTAAAGCTTGCAAACATTTCGTCATCTTCAATCATCAAGGCACCTTTATAGGCCATGAAGTGCTTGAAAGAGTTTACTCCCATATCAACAGCATCTTTCATGCCGTTGAAAACATCCTCATTCCAACCTGTAATCGCCATGTGGTAGCCAACATCGGAGCAAATTTGTGGCGCCGACTTACGATGCCATTCATTGATAGCATTCTTGATAGACCCATCTTCGCCAGGCAAACAGAAATCAACAACCATAGTTGTTCCACCTGCAGCAGCAGCCCACGTACCCGTTTCAAATGTTTCAGCAGCCGTTGTTCCCATAAATGGCATCTCAAGATGGGTATGAGGGTCAATACCACCTGGTATGACATAGGCACCTTCGGCATCAATATATTCATCCCCCAGTAGGTTTTCACCGATTTGTTTGATAAGTTCGCCCTCTATAAGGACGTCCGCTTTCCAGGTGCGGTCAGCAGTACAAACTATGCCACCTCTAATAACTTTGCTCATTTCAGTCTTCCTTATCGGCTGCATTAAACTTTTTTTATTCTACGATCTCTGCGGTTTCGACCACAGCATGGAACAGAACCTCCGCTCCAGCCGTTGACCATTCCTTAGAGATATCCTCAGATTCATTGTGACTAAGTCCATCTACACAAGGACACATTATCATTGCAGTTGGCGCGACTTTGTTGATCCAGCATGCATCGTGTCCCGCGCCTGAAATTATGTTTCGGTGCGAATAGCCGAGCCTTTCAGCCGCATCCCTGACGGCACTCACACATCTCTCATCAAATGTGACAGGATCAAAACCACCAACCTTTTCAAATTCGATAACTAATCCCAAATCGTCGCATATTGTCTTTGCGTTTGCGTGCAAACGCCTTTCCATATCTTGTATAACAGACAAATCAGGACTGCGGAAATCTACGGTAAAGACCACTTTACCAGGAATAACGTTACGAGAATTTGGATAAACGTCGATATGGCCAGCAGCGCCAACGGCATGCGGTTTGTGACTCCATGCAATCTCATCCACAAGACTTAAAACCTTGGCCATCCCTAGACCTGCGTTTTTCCGCATCGGCATCGGTGTGGATCCCGTGTGCGCATCATTACCAATGATAGTCACCTGCGTCCAGCTCAGTCCTTGACCATGCGTAACCACGCCAACATCTATTCCGTCAGCCTCTAGAATAGGACCTTGTTCGATATGAAGTTCGAAGAATGCATGCATCTTTCGTGCGCCAACTTCTTCGTCGCCGCACCAGCCAATCCGTTTGAGTTCATCACCAAAGGCTTTGCCGTCTGCATCAACACGTCGATACGCCCACTCTTGATCATGAACGCCGGCGAAAACACCAGACGATAGCATCGCTGGGGCATAGCGAGTGCCTTCTTCATTGGTGAAATTGGTTACGACAATGGGATGACGTGTTTTAATACTCATGTCGTTAAGACTTCGAAGGATTTCCAATCCTCCCAATACACCCAATATACCATCATATTTACCGCCAGTTGGCTGAGTGTCGAGATGGGATCCAACATACACAGGCAACGCGTCAGGATCAGATCCTTCCCTGCGGGCAAACATATTGCCCATTTGATCAAGACCCATTTCACAGCCAGCCGCTTCGCACCAAGATTGAAACAGCGCACGGCCTTCGCTATCTTCATCTGTCAAGGTCTGGCGATTATTACCACCGGCGACACCTGGGCCAATTTTGGCCATTTCCATAAGGCTATCCCAGAGCCTGTCTCCATTAATCCTTAAGTTCTCTCCTTGCGCCGCCATAGCAATCTCCTGTGACTATATTCTGCCGTTGCTGCTATAAAAAAGATATATTTATTCAAGAATATTTCATCTCATTCAGTTTGCATCTTTTCCTATTGAAACCCCATCCAGAGTTGTCGATCCAAAACAATTTACCATTTGGTAACGCTAAGCCTAGCACAGCAGTCTTATCAGTCAACATTGATATACCGAAAACATATCCAGAAAGTATGTATCCGCAAGGGCACTATTTATCTCGTGGAATACACTGGCATTGATCCGGTAGCTTTGGTAGGCTCATTGCATATGACTTTAGAAAAAGCCAAACCACGCACTCGAATACAAAAACAAAATATCGCGGCAATCATGGATGCTGCGCTAGAGGTATTCTCGACAAATGGCTTTCGTGGTTCCACACTGGATCAAATAGCCCAAGCTGCAGGTATATCCAAACCTAACCTACTCTATTATTTTAACAGCAAACAAGCGATCCACATCGCATTGCTAAGTGAATTGCTCGGTATTTGGTTAGCACCCTTAAGAGAAATTAACCCGGAGGGTGATGCTCAAGCAGAATTGATGGCTTATATCCGCAGAAAACTTGAATTATCGCGAAATTTCCCCAGAGAAAGCCGTCTATTTGCAAATGAAATCGTTCAAGGTGCTCCACGAATGGAGGTATTTTTACAAAATGACCTTAAACACTTGGTAGACGAACAAGCAAAAGTAATTCTTAATTGGATGGACGATGGTAAACTAGCACTTTTGGATCCCTATCACCTGATCTTTTCTATATGGGCAATGACACAGCACTATGCCGATTTTGACGCACAGATACGCATGGTGCGCGCCGATCAGATAACAGATTCTCACGACGGTGCCGAGGAATTTGTCCAGAGCATTTTTCAAAAAATTTTAGCGCCTTAATATTGCCTATTCCGCCGCCTGCGCCGACGGGTTGTTAGGATGCGTTGTCCAATCTCCATGTTCTGCCGAAACGGGAATGCCAGTGCGCTCATCCATTGCTCCTACTGGCAATGTTTCCATAGTAATACACCCCTCTACTGGGCAAACATTGACGCAAAGATTACAAGCAACGCATTCATCGTCTTTGACTTCAAAGATACGGTCTGGCGTTATTGAAATCGCCTGATGACTGGTATCTTCACAAGCAGCGTAGCAACGGCCACATTTAATGCAATCATCTTGATTGATACGCGCTTTAGTTACGTGATTCAAATTGAGGTATTGCCAGTCCGTCACATTAGGAACAGCACCACCAATAAATTGATCTATGGATGTATATTGCTTTTCGTCCATCCACTCTGAAAGCCCAGAAATCATTTCTTGAACGATCTTGAATCCATAAGTCATTGCAGCGGTACAGACTTGTACGTTGCCTGCACCGAGAGCCATGAATTCCGCCGCGTCACGCCAGTTTGTGACACCGCCGATGCCAGAAATTGGAATATCGCGTGTGATCGGATTACGAGCGATCTGGGCAACCATATTCAATGCTATTGGCTTCACAGCCGGTCCACAATAACCACCATGGGTACCTTTTCCATCAATTGTTGGAGTAGGAGCCATTAAGTCCAGGTCCACTCCAGTTACAGATGTGATCGTATTGATCAGGCTTACCGCATCTGCACCACCTTTCAAGGCAGCATGTGCTGGCTGACATATATCAGAGATATTAGGTGTTAACTTAACAATACAAGGCATGCGAGTTGTTTCTTTAACCCAGCGCGTCACCATTTCCACATATTCTGGCACTTGGCCGACGGCCGAGCCCATACCCCGTTCAGCCATTCCATGCGGGCACCCAAAATTCAATTCCACACCGTCCGCTCCAGTTTCTTCTACCAACGGCAAAATAGCTTTCCAAGCTCCCTCTTCACAAGGCACCATTAAAGATGCAACAACGGCGCGGTCGGGATAGTCTCGTTTCACAGCCTTTATCTCGCGAAGATTGATTTCAAGAGGCCGATCCGTGATAAGTTCAATGTTGTTTAGTCCCAAGAGACGCCGATCTGCCCCCCATATTGCCCCATATCGTGGGCCATTCACATTCACGATTGGCGGCCCTTCAGAGCCAAGCGTTTTCCATACGACCCCGCCCCAACCCGCCTCGAAAGCACGGCGAACATTGTATTCCTTATCTGTGGGCGGCGCAGATGCTAGCCAAAAAGGATTGGGCGATTTAATTCCTAGAAAATTGCTTTGTAGACTTGCCATTTAAAAGACCTTTCGGCGTAGGGAATCTGACTTTCAAGCCATCAATGTACGGTGGATATCTTCGGCTGCATCTCTGCCCTCTGCAACGGCTGTAACAGTTAGATCGTCGCCATGGCTTGCACAGTCGCCGCCAGCCCAAATTTTGGCATGGGATGTTTTACCATTTTCACTGACAGCGATCTTGCGCCCGTCTATCTTCAATAGGCTTGGTACGCCGGTAAGGCTTTGCCCAATAGCTTTGAAAACCTGATCTGCTTTAAGACGAAAGGTGTCATCCGTACGCTGTAATCCGAGTAGCCCATCAACTGTGTAGGAAAATTCGATTTCTTGAACGGCACCATTTCCTATTATCCTAGTTGGCTCTGCATTTGTGATGATATTGACGCCGCGCGAGGCTGCAATATCTTGCTCGTATTTTGACGCATTCATCCGCTCGCGGCCTCTGCGATAAACAAGATGTACATTTTGAGCTCCAAGAAGCTTGGATTGGACAGCCGCATCAACGGCCGTCATTCCACCTCCGATAACGACGACATGACGTCCGACAGGCAGAGTTGATAGATCTTTTGTCTGACGAAGGTCATGAATGAATGAGACCGCATCAATAACATGGTCCTTTTCTTCACCAGAAAGTCCAAGCTCATTAACACCACCGAGTCCCATACCTAAAAAAACCGCATCAAAATCTTCTAACAAGCCCTCAAGATAAATATCTTTTCCGAGAGTCTTACCAAGGTCCAGTTCGATACCACCTATTTTTAAAAGCCAGTCAACCTCTGAAGCTGCAAACTCATTTGTCGATTTGTAAGCTGCAATTCCGAATTCATTTAATCCGCCTGCTTTGAGATTGGCGTCAGAAATACGTACCGCATGTCCATGCATTGCAAGACGGTGGGCGCAAGCTAAACCTGCTGGCCCAGCACCAACAACCGCGACAGTCTTACCAGTTTCTGCCTGACGTACAAATGGGTGCTCTCCAGTTTGCATGAGCGTATCCGTCGCAAATCGCTGTAATCGGCCTATGTCGACTGGTTTGCCTTCAGCTATTTCGCGTACACACGCCTCTTCGCAAAGCGTTTCAGTCGGGCAGACCCGCGCGCACATCCCACCAAGAATATTCTGTGCTAAAATCGTTTTTGCAGACGCTTCTGGTGTTCCAGTGGCAATTTGACGAATGAAAAGTGGAATATCGATATCCGTCGGGCAGGATGTTACGCATGGCGCTTCGTAACAAAAGTAACAACGATCCGCCGCTACTAATGCCTCATGAGGGTCGAGGGGCGGATGTAAATCTAAAAAGTTGTCTTTGTATTCGTTTGCTTGCAAACGAGCCGAAACAACACCAGATCCTTGATTTAGCTGAGACACGTTTCGCTCCTGGCTTTTTCTACATCGAAGAGACTGCCACAAGTTTAATTTTTTATCAATTGGTAAAATTAATGGTAGTTTACTTTTCAGTGCAGGGTGTGAAATGGCCTGGAAAGTTCATTTTTGTTAAGGACTCGCATGCTTTTCAATAAAAAATACTTAGCCCATCTTGGGATGCTAATATTCTCCGCGCTAGTTGCTGGTTCATTTCCAATCGGCGCACGGATCGCTGTAGACATTGATCCAGTTGCTTTGACCTTTGCTAGATTTTGCCTTGCTACTGTTTTGATTGGTATTTTTCTAGTGTTAAAAAAAGAGTTGAAGGCTGCATATTTTGCAACATTTTGGCGTTATGTGATCATTGGAGGCTTATTCGCAACTTATTTTATATGCATGTTTGAGGCTCTCAAAACAGCTTCTCCAATTTCGACATCCACAATTTTCACACTCATGCCATTCATAAGTATCTGTTTGGATAGGCTATTTTTTGGAATTCAAATCCAAAAAAAAATGATCTTTTTGCTTCTCAGTGGTGCTCTTGGTACAGTTATTATTATTTTCAGGGGATCTTGGGAACAATTAATAAGCCTAAATATGTCCTACGGCGAAATGACATTCTTTGCCGGAACAATTGCACATGCAGCTTTTGCCGTGCTCATACCCAAGTTCCGGAGGCATGAACCAGCAATTTTCATCTCATTTGCAAGCATGCTTGCCGCCAGCGCTATTATATTGGTCATTTTTCCTGTAGAGATCTCAGAAACAGATTGGCTAAACCTTCCAAAAAAAGTTTATCTCTCGATTATATATCTTGGCGTATTTGCAACAGTCATCACCTTCACCTTACTGACTTTTGCCTCATCGCAGCTACACAGTGGAAATATGACGGCATATACATTTATGACACCGTTTTGGGTAACTCTTATTGAATTTGGACTTTTTGGGACAGCTTTGGAATATTATTTTTTCCAAGGCGGCACATTGTTATTCATCAGCCTATTCTTGCTATTGAAATTATCACCAAAGGCACTGACAGGCAAAAATCAACAATAACGCCTGCCTTTGAGTTCAGGAAGACTATTCAGCCTGCTGACGCCATTCCAAGGCATATAATATCATTGCTGAATTGCTGTGGGTCAGCGGGTAATTCTCCATCAAGTATTTTAGCCTGTTCTAACAGAACCCTACACAAACACGCCTTGGTATTTTCCTCTTTAATAGACCCTAAATTCTTGATTAATTCGTGTGCCAGATTAATTTCCAGAACCTTTTTCCCACCTTCAAAGTCAGGGTTTTGAGCCTTTAAAATGCGTTCGAGATTAAAATCAAGCCCTGTTGTACCTGCCACTAACCGCACAGGACTTTGCCGCAGAGTGGCCGATGCTTTCACATCCTCTAATAAATCGGATAAATGCGCCTTAAATAAGGCGATTATTTCACTTTCATCGGCTTTTTCTTGATCTTCCTCCTCTCTATCTTGGCTTCCAATTCCATCGATATCGTATTTATCCCGTACGATAGAAACAAAGTTAAAATCTTTGAATTTGCCCATTTGTGACATCCAGAATGTATCGATTGGATCCGTCATCAGCAAAACATCGATCCCTCGGGCTCTGAAACCCTCCAAATGAGCGCTCTGCTTGGCTTGATCCAAAGAGTCTGCAGCAAGATAGTAAATATCTTTTTGCTCTGTAGCAAAGGCTTCAACATATTCTTGCAAAGTGATATTCGCATCAATCTTGCTAGAGAATACGCGCGCTATATCAGCAACTTTCTCGCGGTTTTCAATATCCTCATATAATCCTTCTTTTAGGACTTTGCCAAACTGCTCCCAAAAAGTGTCGTACGCTTTTGGGTCTTTTTTCATAGCCTTCTTTAGCTCTGAAATAACCCGTTTCGTGATCGCCTTTTTGATTTTTTCTAAAACAGGGCTGGACTGAATAAGCTCTCGGCTGACATTTAGATCAAGGCTTGTTGTATCCAACACACCTTGGATAAACCGGAGCCATTTTGGAAGGATCGTATCAAGGTCATTGGTAATGAAAACCCTGTTTATATAAAGATTAAGTTTTGATTTGCGCTCGGGGTCAAACAAATCAAATGGTGCATTCGACGGTACAAAAAGTAAGTTGGTAAATTCCAAAGTACCTTCAGATCTATTGTGGAGCGTTATAAAAGGATCGTCATATGCTCCGAATTGGGATTGATAAAAGCTTTTGTATTCTTCTTTTGAAATGTCCTTGCTAGACCGTGTCCAAAGTGCTTCAGCTGAATTAACCTGTTCTTGATGGCCATCTTTATCTTCGGTAAATATACCAACTGATATATGGTCGGAGTACTTCTTGGTAATTGCTTTTACCTTGTCTGGCTCTGCGTAGTCTTTTGCATCCTTTTTCAGATATAGGCGCACTAAAGTACCCACCTGTAAACTCTCCTCACTGGGCGCGATTTCATACCCAGTCTGGCCGTCACTTGTCCAAAGAAATACTTCCGCCGACCCGGCTTTGCGCGTCAAAACTTCGACAGTGTCAGCGACCATGAATGCAGAATAAAACCCAACACCAAATTTCCCGATCAAATTGCTAGCAGCACTATTGTCGTCTTTGGCTTTTTCCAGCTGATCAAGGAAAGACGCGGTCCCAGATTTTGCAAGTGTGCCAAGCGTTTCAGCCAACTCTGCATCATCAAGACCAATGCCTGTGTCTTGGATTTCAAGTGTTTTCTTTTTTTTGTTAAAACGCAGAATAATGGTGTCGTCTAAAGGGTTCAGCAAAGAAGGCTCGGTTAGCCCAAGGTATTTACGCTTTTGGATTGCATCAGATGCGTTAGATAAAAGTTCTCTTAAAAAAATCTCACGATCAGAATAAAGCGAATTAATGACTATTTTTAGGATTTTGCCTGTATCAGCTTCGAAATTTTTAAAAATTTTGGTCATTGGTCCCTCCGTTACATTGGCAGATATGGACTATTGAAAACATTTCAAGAAGGAAAGAGGCTGCTAGGGCTTCTAAAATTAATTAATTAGACGGCGGATATTAAAAACCCGTTTAGTCTATATTCATGATCAAATTTTAATTCGAATAAGTCCACAATCCTACCTCTTTCAATGCAGCCTCTATCTAGTTGGTTTATTTAATTGGAGTACTGGCACAACTTTCTAATATTAAAGCTGCTATATATCCATAAAATCAGAAGTCCATTTGCAATCAAAAATAACATGTACTAGAGAGCCTCTTTTTGACCACAAATAGATGAGTACTCCACCAGACTTTATGGAAATTTTAATAGTTTTCACATATCACTTGAAAGCTTAAAGCTAATTTGCAATTTATTTATATTTAACGATGAAATAAATGCCGTTATGCCAATTACAACAGGTGCAAGAAGAGGTGACTATCTTGAAATTTCCGGATCTGAAACTTTAAGCTATGTAACAGTTGCTACCCTAACAGATACTGAAGCCAATAGAAATAGTCCTGAGAGTAAAATACCTCCTGGTGAACTAAATTTTATAACGTCTATATCCTATTTGTTGGAAATTAGCATTATATATTTTTTCTATTATTTCTTCGTTACCATCCGCCTTGAGAGCTCTTAAAGTTTCATCATAATAATTGTTTATATCATCATCTGATTGTTCTAAATAAGTAAGAGCATCTGTATTAATAGACCCATCGGGATCGTTAGGAGCTACATTACAAGTGTTTAAATATTTTAAATATAAAGCTTCTAAAGTTCTTCTTATGACTTCTATAGCTGCTACTAATCCTACTATAGTAGTTATAAGCTTAATTATAGCTAAACCTATCTTAGATACTAAATTACCTAAATCTGCTAAGGTTTCGGGTAAAGATTCTACTAATACTGCTTTAAAAGAATCTACTACTTCTTCTATTTTAACTATAATTTGTGCTATTGGG
>CAJWEI010000060.1 GCA_913031285.1 uncultured Alphaproteobacteria bacterium
TATCCTCTTCAAAAGCTAGTAACTCTTGAACACGGCCATTACTAACCCGTGCACGATATGTACCCCAATGAGCACTCGTTAAAGGAAGTTTATTTTTCATCAATTAGTGATTGCGCATAAAAGTTGCACATCTTTCTGCCGTCATAATTACTGTAGCCTGTAAATTTCCGGAAATCATATGGGGCATGATGGAAGCATCTGCGATCCTCACATTGTCAATACCATTTAATTTAAGTTCAGGATCCACCACGGACATCTCATCAACACCCATTTTACAGGTGCCCGCTGGGTGATAGAGCGTCGTACAGTGAGATCTTATTACATCACCGATTTGTTGATCAGTCTTGGCGCCGGCTGAAGGGGCGACCTCACAGTCAATAAACTCTGCAATAGGTGACTGTTCTGCTATTTCTCGGTTTATTTTAACTCCCGCAATCATGGTCTTGATATCACTGTTTGTTTCATCATTCATAAAGTATTTTGGATCTATTGCCGGGTGCTCTAGAGGATCAGCTGACCTAAGTTTTATTTCTCCAGAAGATTTAGGCCGCTGCAAGGTCGCGTAAAAGTTGAACCCAGCGTGCATTGGATTGTATCTGGCCAAGTCTTGTGCTGTTGCGGCAATGAAATAAAGCTGTAGGTCTGGATCTTTAACTTCTGGAGTACTTTTAACATGTCCCCCCAAAGCAGCCCAATTTGATGTTATGATACCTGTTTTATCCTTACGCCACTGGTCTACAGCTTCTTCGACCTCCGCAGCCGCCATTCCACTGAGGCCCACATTTTCTTTTGACCGGTACGTTATTGGAATATTAACGTGGTCTTGCAGATTTTTTCCAACGCCTGGTAGATCAACTAGCGGCTGAATGCCAATATCTTTTAGCTCAGCCGCAGGACCAATTCCAGAGTGCATTAAAATTTGTGGAGAGCCAATTGCACCAGAACTCAAAACAATGTCACCTGAAGTTGATATTCTATGGGTTTCTCCGTTATGTAGGTATTCAACCCCTGAAGCCCGGTTTTTTTCAATGATCATCTTTTTAATCATTACACCGGTACGAACTTCTAAGTTTGGTCTTTCTTCAGCAGGTTCCAAAAACGCTTTCGCTGCACTGAAACGTTCACCCGATTTCACCAACAATTGGAAATAACCAACACCCTCCTGCTGCTGTCCATTGAAATCTTCATTGAATGCGTGGCCAGCATTTTTTGCCGCCTCCAGTAAAATTGGCTCGGTAGGATCTACATAAGGAACATCACCTACAAAAAGTGGACCTCCTGAAGCATGATAATTGTTGTTACCAAATCGAGCATTATGCTCACTTGATTTGAAGATTGGCAACACATTCTTCCAGCCCCATCCGCGGCAGCCAGATGCTTCCCAACCATCGAAATCTGAAGGAACCCCTCGAATATAAATCATTGCATTGATTGAGCCAGATCCACCTATTACCTTTCCCCTTGGCCAAGGTAGCCGCCGCATAAAGCAACCCTCTTGAGGAACAGTATGATACTTCCAGTCAATCTCAGTATCCACATGTGAAATCCATTTAGCTGGCATATAAACAGTTTCTGGAGCTCGTTTTCCTGCCTCTAAAAGCAGAACTCTTCTAGAACTATCTTCAGATAATCTTGCAGCAAGAACACTTCCAGCTGCCCCACCACCGAGTACGATCACATCAAAGCTTTCATTTTTCATAGACATCATTTTATCCTCCAAACATTGCAGTCATTCATCATTTTTCTGAGATTCCTCCGCCTAAATAAAAGTCTTGTATATCATTTCGTTTTATTAATTCCGCTGCCTGTCCTTCGAGGACTATCCGGCCACTTTCTAAAACGTATGCATAGTCTGAATATTTTAAAGCCATATTGAGGTTTTGTTCGGCAAGCACAAAGGTAGTACCTTCGTCTTTATTCAAATGACGTATAATCTCAAATATTTCTTTTACGATTATGGGTGCGAGACCCATAGAGGGTTCATCCAGCAACACCACTCTAGGCTTTGAGATTAACGCCCGGCCAATGGCAAGCATTTGCTGCTCACCACCTGAAGTTAAACCTGCCAGGCTTTCTCGCCGAGACTTTAGTCTAGGAAGCCAATTGTAAATTGTTTTTAATCTTAACTGTGTCTCTACTTTAGAAACACCGACAGCATATGCTCCTGCTAGTAGGTTCTCTTCAACAGACAGATGAGGAAAGCACCTCCGACCTTCCAGCACTTGTATCAATCCAGAATTAACTAGTTTATAAGCGTCTGTATTCTTCGTATCGGCACCATCAAATCTAACAGTGCCGCTGGTAATTTCACCGTTCTCTGCGGAGAGGAGGTTTGACATACTTTTAAGTGTAGTTGTCTTGCCAGCGCCATTTGCGCCCAACAGCGCAACTATTGCTCCAACTTCAACTGATAGAGATATATCCTGCAAGGCAATAATAACGCCTTGGTAGCTGGCGCATACATTGTTCATGCTAATAATTTTATTTGCCATTTCGACCAATTACCCTTTTAGGTAGGCAGCTGAGTAAAGATGACTTTTGGCCCAGCTACCTTAAAATAAATCTACTAGGGGCAGTCGCGTGGAGTTATTCCATTATCCGCTGCAAAAGCTGCAGCTTCAGTATCTACAACTTGCCTAGTGAGTTCTCGGTCTCCAGCAATCCAGTCGCTTATTGTGAGCCACTTTTGGCCATCCCATTGCAACATTCTAGCAGCGCCACCACCTTCATGATCGGAACAGGATAGGGATATTTCTTGCATAAGCCCCACCATACCCAACTCCTCTAAACGATTTTGATCTACTGAAATATGTTCCAAACCCCATTGGCCTTCTTCACCGCTAAGAGGGCGATTACCAAACTTGTTCATTCCCTCCCGAATAGCTTCAGTCATTAGGACCGCTTGGACCACTCCAGAGTTGTAGTAAACAGTACCAAAATCTTCTGGTCCTCTTAGATCACTAAGACCCTTGTCTACGATATTTTTTTTGATTTCTTGTATAAGACTGAAGTCTGTGCCAGCTGGATAAGTAGTTATAGCAGTGTAACCAATACCGGCCTCTCCTGCAGGAATAACGTCAGACTCTCCACCGCTCCAGATGTCTCCAATTAATCGATCTGTTGGAAAGCCAGTCCTTGCTGCCGTTTTGATCGCGACGGGTGTCATTGCGCCCCAAGTTCTGAATAATACCCAATCAACTTTGGCTCTTCGTATTTGTTGCCATTGGGCTCTTTGATCTAGACCAGGATGCGCAACTGGTATTTTAATCAACTCGAAACCGTTTTGTTCCTGCATTAGTTCAAGAGGAGCAAATACGCCCCGTCCGTAGGCACCATCCAAATACACTATTGCAATTTTGAGGTCGGCCATGGTCTCCCCCGCCTTTAATTGCGATTTGATATAATTAATTTGTGCCGAAACACCATTATAGGCGTTTAACATTACAGGAAAGTAGTATGGAAATACGGACCCATTTGTTGCGGCATCTCTGCCGTAGTTAAGGTTGAAATGTGGTATTTTATCCCGAACTGTCGTTTCGATCAAAGCCTCAGCAAGAGGATAGCTGTTCGGCGAGAATATCGCCACAGGGGAACCATCTATTCCATTTTTAAAACGCTCGTAACATTCTATGCCTCTTTCAACTGCGTAAGCTGTTTCACATTCCCATAAATTAAGTTTGACACCGTTGATACCCCCCTCAACTTCGTTGACGTATCTATAATAGTCAATCATCCCGGCCCACAGAGGTCTTGACCCAGAGGCATATGCACCTTCACGATAACTTAAAATTGGCATCAATTGCTCATCAGAGCGATCTGCTGCTACAACGAAATTAGCGGCGCAAGTTGTTGCTATTATACTTATCGAAGCAACAAAAAACTTTCCTACTTTTCTATCCTTGAAAATCATTATTTTCCTCCCATTTCGGATATCTTAATATTTGTAAGGTTTTGGTATTTATGAAAATTTATCCTGTAAGTATGTTCTCCCTTTCACATTGCCCTTAGTTTGATTTTTGACGCTTAATTAAGCGGATCCACCAAAGTGAAATGATGCGCATAACACCCTCTGGTTGACGGATAAGAAGAAAAATAATTAGCGCTCCAAAAAGCACTTTTTGCATATTGCTTAAAAAAGCCTGGTCAATAATTTGATCTAATCCAGTATTTTTTGTGAGAATGTTAAGTAATATCGGTGTTAAAATAATAAAAGCTGATCCAATATAACTCCCGTATATACTGCCTAGCCCCCCGATAATAATAATAAAAAGTAATTGAAATGACTTATCTAAGCTAAAGCCAGTTGCATCAATTGCACCAAGATATGCAAAGGCCCATAAAATTCCGGCGATGCCACATATAAAAGAACTCACAAAGAAAACACTTAACTTTGCTCTTACTACTGGGACGCCAATAACTGCTGCTGCAGTATCCATGTCCCTAACTGCCATCCAATTTCTGCCAGTTTTAGAATGGACAATATTATATGCAAACCATGTCAGGACTGTAGTTGTAAAGACAACTATCCAGTATCGGCCTTTGGGACTGCTGAAATCTATACCAAAGATTACCCAGTTAGTAGCAGAAATAGTCAAAGAAGGGTTGTAGTTGTAAAACCATCCAAAATTTGTGAAAAACCAAATTGATAGAAACTGAGCTGTGAGGGTTGAGGCAATAAGATAGAAGCCTTTAATTCGTAAGCTTGGTAACCCAAAAAGTAAACCGGCTAATCCTGCTGCTACACCACCTCCAAGGTAAGCAATTGGTAATGGCAACCATTCGATCCGATACATTAGATTGAAAGCCACAAATGCGCCTACTGCCATAAACGCAGCAGTACCCAGTGAGGCTTGCCCAGCATATCCAAAGAGAAGATTAAGGCCCAGTCCAGCTAAGCCAAGTATTAGAGTTGGCATAATGATCGCCCTCATCCAATACTCAGAGGTGTAGAGTGGTATTACAAAAAACAATAAAATTAATATAGTGAACAGATAAATAGTTTTAATAAATCTTTCGGAGATTTTAAACCTGCCAAATTCAGCCACCAAGTTTTTGTCACCGGTTTTCATCTGCTAAACTCGATCAATCGTTGGGTCGCCAAACATTCCAGTAGGTCTTATCATTAGAAATAAGACCGCAACCAAATATGCAAACCAGGCTGAGATGCCGCCACCTAAAATTGGTCCGATATATACATCAGCCAGCACCTCACCAGCCCCTATGAGGAGCCCACCCAAAATAGCGCCTCTTATTGACGTAAACCCACCTATTATTAAAACTGGAAGGGCCTTGAGCGCTGACAAAGAAAGAGCAAACTGCACCCCTTGACGTGCTCCCCAAAGTAGCCCCGTTACCAGTGCAACAAATCCTGCAACTATCCAGATTGTACGAGCAATATTTGGCAACCGTATGCCTATTGACTGTGCAGCCAAGGTATCATCAGCAACAGCGCGAAGTAAAATTCCCACTCTTGTTTTGCTAAAGAAAATAGATAAGCCAATGACTAAAGTACCTGCAACAATGGCACTGAAGATATCAAATTGGCTTATGAAAATATCCCCTAGAATATAAGGAACGTCATCAATGCCAATATCTAAATTGTGCACACTAGTGCCCATAAAACCCTGTGCCAGGCCTTCTATTACGAAACTGAGCCCTAAAGTTGCCATGAAAAGTGTAATTATAGAACTATTTACCAACGGCCGGAGCACAAGTCGTTCAACAAGGATAGCGCCAAAGCTCATAATGCATAAAGTTATGACAAAGCATGCCCAAAATGGAATTCCATTTTCTAAGATTGTGACAAAGAATAATGCGGCAAATAGAACCATTGAGCCTTGCGCAAAGTTAAAAACACCCGAAGCTTTGTAAATAAGCACGAAGCCAATCGCAACCAAGGAATACATGACGCCCGCTAGTAAACCTGCGATCAGGGTTTCAACAAAAAAACTCAACTAGTCCTCCCCTAAATATGCTGCAATTACTTCAGGATCAGACTGGATCTTACGAGGCTCATCGTCGGCAATTTTTTTTCCGTAATTAAGCACCACAATGTGGTCAGAAATATCCATAACAATGCCCATATCGTGTTCTATCAATACAATGGTGGCACCTCGACTTCGATTTACGTCTAGTATAAGTTCGCCCATCTCCCGTTTTTCGATATGGTTCATACCAGCAAGTGGTTCATCAAGAAGTAGAAGACTTGGCTTAGAAATAAGTGCGCGAGCTAAATCCACTCGTTTCTGATAACCATAGGATAAAGTACCAACCATAGTTTCGGAGATGTTTTCAATTTTCAAATATGAGAGAATCTCGAAAAGCTTTTCTTTCGCGCAAAAAGCTTCATTTCTTGCTCGACCAATTCGGAAAGTATCTTCAATAAAATTACTCTCAGAATGCTTAGTCAAGCCAGTCAAAATGTTATCTGCAACACTCATATTTTTGAATAAAGCATTGTTTTGAAAAGTACGGCTAACTCCTAAACGAGCTACTGAATATGGAGACGGCTTTCGCAAATACTTTTCATTTATCAGAACTTTGCCCCTTAATATTGGATAAACGCCATTGATAATATTAAGGAGTGAACTTTTGCCGGCACCATTGGGTCCAATTATTGAGCAGATGTCGCCCTTTTGAACCGAAAAAGAAATATTGCTCATCACTTCTAGTGTTCCAAAACTTAAAGCAATGTTTTGAAGCTCCAAGCTGTTTGGGGTGCCGACGTTTGGCGATGTATTTCTCAACTTGCTTTTTAACCCTTAAATACTTTGTGAAATTTTTTGATTTGGATACCGTCCCGTATCTAAACGTAACACGACAAAACCAACAGTCAACAACTGTCTTTTTGAAAAAATTCGATAAATTATATTGATTTTTATTTAAATTAATGTGTGATACAGAGGTTTTTAATCTATGAAATTAATATAAGTACACGTATTTAAAAAGATGAAACAATGTTGAACCCAAAAACGAAATATAAAACACGAACTTCAAATGCACTTCTCGATTCGGGTGAATTTCTGTTTGGACACAAACTGTATTCTGATGTGACACTGGAAGACATCGCTAAATTGGCTGGATGTAATGTGGGTCAACTGGTTTATCATTTTGGGAATAAGCATACTTTTCTTCGTGCTTGTATCTTAAGAAGAGCCCCAATTTTATGTATAGAACGCAGCACATTATTGAATAATTATATTCAAGTCGTTGGAAAAAATAACGTAAAAATAGAACCATTACTCCGTGCTTTTATAGATCCATTTTTTACTCGAGCAATGGGTCCAGATATTGGATGGAGAAATTATGCTCGATTTATAGCTACAATCGTCTGGTGGGAAAACGCAGCGCCTATAATAGCAGAAGGATATGATGAAGCCGCCCTTCCTTATTTAGATTGTTTTCAAATAGCACTTCCCAATTTGACTAAAGATAGTTCTGCCCGATGTTTTCAATTTTTGATCGCAGCAATGTATAGTTCTATAGTCGATGACAAGAGGATTGAAATTCTCACTAATGGAGTATCAACATCAGGAGACTACTCAGCCTACTATGAAATTCTAATACCTTTCTTAGCGGCAGGTTTTAAACAAGTGTCTCATAGTTCGTCAGAAATAGTTTAAACTTAGGTTGGCTGAGACGTGGGGTTTTATTGTTGGAGATGAAAGCCAGCCTTGAGACTGTTTAGATATAGAAATATCAAATGTTAATTAGCAAAGAAATTATTCCGATGAGCTTATAAAGGGTTTAAAAAATCTTTGATGCAGTCCTTAAAACTACCTTTATTCTTTGTACCCTAGCTTAAACTCAGCCTTGCAATTGCGAGATTATCTATGGATTCCAATTTAATTCAAAAGCCAATTGGACTGGCATAACTTGCCCATAAAAACCGCCTCAGCAGACACCAAGAGAAAGGGCCGCGCACGGTCGCGCACGAGCAGAAACAAGAATAGGATTAGAAGTATGGGATTACAGATATTTAGCCTAATTAAAAACATCTAATTTAAAATGTCCTAAGATGTCTCTTTGCGTTCACTCAACATTGCGCAAGCAGCTGTGTAAGCTATTGACGAATTGCCTTTCAACTTCACGGTTAAGTATAAATTTTATTACCAAAGGGGGACGAAAGGGGAGACGAAAATTCGCCCATATTCTTAAATATATGTAATTATTGTACTAAGTTAAGATAATTGGTACCGCCTCCCCGGCTCGAACGGGGGACCCCTGGTTCCACAAACCAGTGCTCTAACCAACTGAGCTAAGGCGGCCCTTGGCGCGGTTTAACTTTGCTGGCAAGCCATTGCAAGTTAAATCAGCCGACTTAGATTAACAAATAGTGTACTCGACAATCCTGCACTGCTTGCACACGCTTTTATTGCACTCTATTGCTTTAAGAATAGATGGAGCTGTTACTATGGGTATCAACAAACAATCCGACCTTGAAACAAATCTACAAATCGGTCCCACAGACCAAGGTATGGTGCGCATTTTTGTGGTTGCAGGTGATGCAGAAATACCAATGGACTTCAATCCTGAAGAAGCAGAGGAAATAGCTCACGAACTACAGGCAGCCGCTACGGCAGCAAGATCACTCAAAACTAAATAAACTCAAATCCTAAATTCGCCGTCTCGCAAGTTATGCAGTCTTTCGGCTGCTTTAGTTGCAAACTTATGAATTAAAGATTTTCGTCGCGCAGTTGCTACAGGGTGCAATGGAGCGCTTCTTCGAATATCTGCATCATAGGCGTCCGCTATAATCAGGCCATATTCCGCAGGTAATATTTCGGTTGGAAAACTTTCGTCCACTGCCCAGAAAAACCTGTCTGACCATTCCAGATAGTTTCCCCATTTATTGTCTGAATTAAAATCAGCCCGGGATGATTTACATTCAATGATCCAAAGCTCGCCCTTTGGTCCCAATGCCATAATATCAACGCGTACACCGCTTATTGGGATAAATTCTTCTAGACTGACATAGCCCAGACTGCGCAAATAACGTGCGACGCCCCGTGCGATCAACTGCCCCGGCCGCCGAGGTTTTGTGAATTTATCTTCCATTTTGTCAATGTGAACAAAGTATGAACATACTTCAAGTCTAAATTTCCAGTCAATTATTTAAGAGAGCCGAACATTAGGTGGCAATACTTGCTATTTACCCGTGGACAGCCTAATTCACATACGACGGGTTCTGTTCTTCTCGTTTACGGTTGCATTCCGGTGGCCTTAAGCAATTCCGAGGGAGCTGGCTCTGTTTGGGTTTTGGCCCAATTATCTGGCGCCCACCTGTACATACAGGTCCTCGGGAATGAGAAAACCCAACGGTTGCTACGGGCCCGTCACTTGTTTGCCTGTCGGGTTTTTTGATTTCAGATCAGCTTAATGGGCTGGGAAAAATATAAATATTAAATATTGTTGGTTTATCCGAATAGCTTTGCAAATTATCTTTTTTTATCAAATTGCTGTTTAGGCTATCTAGGTAAAACAATTTGTGCCTTATTGAAGGAAATTGAACTACGACAGCAGGATTGCACAGCACTGTAAAAGTACCGTAAATGTTTTAGATTACATCAAGCTTGGGCACATGAGACTGAATTTTCAATAGAGGAAAGGCAAATATGCGTGGATTTGATGAAATATTTTCTATCGCAGCTGAGCGTAAGGGAGGTAGCGAAGAGCTGAATGCAATGATTAATAAACCAAAACCAGTAGCCGATTTATTGGTTATCCCTGAGGACCGCTGGCTTGCGGTATTGACCAAATGTGTTTTCCAAGCAGGCTTTAACTGGAACGTAATCGAGAACAAGTGGGAGGGCTTTGAAACTGCCTTTGACAGTTTTGATATTGGCCGCTGTGCTTTAATGAATGATGAGAAATTTGATGCCCTGCTAGAGAATAAAGATATTGTGCGCAACGGAGCGAAAATCGCAACTGTTCGCGAGAATGCTGCATTTCTGATGCATCTGCGCGAACAGGGTGGAGTAGCTCATGTTTTTGGAAAATGGCCGTCGCACGATTATATTTTGCTGCTTGATTTGTTAAAGACTGATGGCGCTCGTCTTGGTGGAGCAACAGCGATGTATGCGATGAGGTTCATGGGCAGAGATGGGTTTATTCTATCTGGAGATGTTACCATGCGTCTTATGATGGAGGGTGTGATTGATAGACCTGCAGGATCAAAATCCTCTATGCGGGCAGTCCAAAGTGCCTTTAATGAATGGATGGATCAATCGGGGCGTTCGTTAACCGAGATCAGCCGCATACTAGCTATGAGCGTTGGATGAGACCGCGTGCTTTTCTGCGTAGATGCCGATTATAAATAATCCGAGCCACAACGTGAACGTATAGAACGTTTGCGATGTGATAAATCACTGGCAAACGCCCAATTTTGGCAAATAGCCTATATCGTGGCATTTGTTCCCAAAGGATTAGAAAGGCTTTGGTTCCAGAATACAATTGTCCTTGATGGATCACGTGCAGCAATCTTGTTGCTTCATCTTCAGTCACACCCCATTCCTTCAAATCGATTTTATTGAGGTCTTCAAAAGCGATGGATAGCTCTTTTTTTTTCGAATAGGCTGAATAAGAGCACATTTCCGCGTCGCAGATAGGGCAGTCGGCATTGTAAAGCGCACGAGTTTTCATATTGGTCTCCTTCATGAGCCATTTGATTTTCGCGGTTCTGTTGACAAGCACCTGCGCGGTTTTGGCGCATCGTTTTTAAAACTCTAGTGAGCGCTAGCCTTATAGACGTTGAGACCATAGGTCATATTCTCCAGCCTCGTCAACTTTGGCGGATACAATATCTCCAACGCTTAAATTTTCAAAACCTTCATCGATAAACAGGTTCCCGTCGATTTCTGGCGCATCTGCCCATGTTCTACAGGTGGCACAGTCCTCGTCTATATCGTCTACTATCACTTCCAACGTTTGCCCAACTTTGGCGGCGAGCTTGGCTTTGGAAATTTCTTGGGCCTTAGCCATAAAGCGATCCCAACGATCTTGCTTTACTTCATCAGTTACATGATTGGGCAGCGTGTTTGAACGTGCGCCTTCAACATTTTCGTACTGAAAACAGCCGACTCGATCCAGTTTCGCCTCATCAAGCCAGTCGAGTAGGACTTGAAACTCCTCTTCTGTCTCGCCCGGATAGCCGACAATAAAAGTCGACCGCAGAGCGATATCGGGGCATATAACACGCCAAGCGGCAATTTCATCAAGTGTTTTTGCCGCTGCAGCTGGGCGAGTCATACGTCGCAGAACTGATGGATCAGCATGCTGAAACGGGATGTCGAGATAGGGAAGAATAAGCCCCTCACTCATAAGTGGAATAAGTTGTCGTACGTGGGGGTATGGATAGACGTAATGCAAACGCACCCATGCCCCTAATGACCCTAGATCACGAGCTAAATCAGTAATGTGCGCGCGGTGCCCTCCTTCGTAAGCGTGTTTGATATCTAGACCATATGCTGATGTATCTTGTGAAATAACCAGTAATTCTTTCACGCCACTATCAATGAGGCGTTCTGCTTCACGTATCAACGAGCGGGCAGGACGGCTGGTAAGGCGACCACGCATATCCGGAATAATACAGAATTTACATCTATGATTACAGCCTTCAGAAATTTTCAGGTAGCTGAAATGACGCGGGGTCAATTTTACGCCAGTCGGCGGCAAAAGGTCGACAAAGGGATCAGGACTTGGAGGGACTGCTTTATGGACTGCATCCAATACTTGTTCGTATTGGTGAGGCCCTGTCACAGCAAGAACTTTTGGATGCGAGCCGGTGATGTATTCAGGGTCAGCTCCAAGGCATCCGGTTACAATCACACGGCCGTTTTGTTGCAGCGCTTCGCCTATAGCTCCAATACTTTCAGCTTTTGCTGTATCCAGAAATCCGCACGTATTTACAATTACGGCATCTGCACCGTTGTATTGCGATGAAATTCCGTAACCTTCAGCGCGCAGTCTGGTGAGGATGCGCTCACTGTCTACCAGCGCTTTGGGACATCCAAGAGAGACCATACCAATAGTTGGCTGACCTTTACTTGTGTCTTCACTTATTCTCGCTGACGCCAGGTCAGGTCGGATTGCTAGGGGATTCGCTTTCATACACGGCGTATAGCTGAGCTTGGGGCAAGCTGAAAGATGCGCTTTGTTTACGTTTCAAAGCTGGTTTCCGAAGAAGACATAATTTATTCTGAAGTGTAGTGTCTGAAAGTTTAAATTAAATCAATCGTATCGACTGATTAGATGGATTAAAATTTGTTGATAAGAAACGTTATTTCTCAGCATTGAGCAGATTATGCATTGTCCTCGTTTATAACGCTAAAGCGGAAAAATCGATCGATACAAAAGAATGAGTAATGTCACTTTCGTAAAATACTAACGGGCCTACTGCACTTTTACGTTTAACTTTTGGAAAAAATATAGTTTTGCGGCTTACCAGCGTTACCAAACTAACACTGTGTATGCGCAATTATGTCGCAAAAAGCATTGGAAAAGTGCTGCCACGCCTCTGATTTTACGCGAGGCCAATGATGCTTCATATGCGTGGCTTGGGTGAATTTATAAAGTAACGCGGATGTGTTAATTTATTCAAAAGGTGTGCTTACGTGCTTAGGTATAAAAATGGTTAAAGTAGGACAAATTTTCTGTCCAATTAATATCCTTACTATCGCCTCTCAAATTTACCAGGTTTCGAATACTCAGCGGCGTCGGTCGCGCCGTGTATTCATGGGCTGAAATGCAACACCTACGTGGGCTTCGCAATACGGCTTACCGGATTGCGTGGGCAATCCACAAAACCAGAAATCCGGTGTAGCAGGATCTCCGACTGGCCATTTACATGTCCGTTCTGTAAGCTCCAGCAGGCTGATTTTTCTTGCTTTTTTCTCTATTTCGGAAACTTTTGCTAAGGCTTCTGGGCTAATTTCATTGGCAGATGGTTGGGGAGGAAGTGGCTGGCCGGCTGGGATTATTTGTCGCCTTGCCAGACTTGGGATTGGTTTTGGATCTGGTTCTTTTGCCGCTGTCTCCGGTTTCCGTCGAGCGTTTGTTTCAGCTTTCGTATCAGGTTTAGCCTGAGATTCGGTTTTTGCCGCGGCGTTAGCCCTGTTCGACAGTCCAAGACGATGTACTTTGCCGATTACAGCGTTTCGCGTGACCCCTCCAAGCTCTTTAGCAATCTGACTTGCAGATTGGCCTTCTCCCCATAGCTTTTTAAGCACTTCCACGCGTTCGTCAGTCCAGGACATTCGTTTCCCTCACGCAAACAGAGGCCTCTTTGAGCCGCTGGAGATAATTTGTCTACAGATTCTTACTGTAATCATTGCACAAAGAGTTACAAGGCATCAGCATAGAAGAAATTGGGAGAAAACATGATGTTTGTGCAAAAAATGAGTGTTCGACAGTTTGGGCTGGTGAATTGGCTAGGACTTTACACTCTTATCTCTCGAGAAATACGCAGATTTTCTAGTATTTGGCTACAGACCCTAGTTGCGCCTTTGGTAACTGCCACGCTATTGATGATGATTTTCAACATAGCGATAGGCGATCGAAGAGGGGAAGTGATGGGCGTTTCTTTCGTTGTTTTTATTGCGCCGGGTGTTATGATGATGACTGTAATTCAGAATGCTTTTGCAAATTCGTCTTCCTCTTTGATATCGGCCAAAATTCAGGGTAATATTGTAGATACTTTAATGCCGCCACTTTCTGGTGGAGAATTGTTAATTGGATATTTATCTGGGTCATTGGGCCGTGGTTTACTCATCTCGGTTGCTATGTTGCTTGGCATGGCTCTCTTCCTTGGAGTATTCGTCATGTATCCCCTGCTTGTGTTTGGCTTTGTCCTACTTGGTTCAATTTTCTTGGGCACATTGGGTATAATTGCCGCTATTTATGCACAAAAGTTTGATCAGATGTCTACGATTACTAATTTTGTTATAACGCCATTGGCGTTTTTGTCCGGTAGTTTTTATTCGATTGAAGCGTTGCCCGAAAACGTGCGTCAACTGGCTTATTACAACCCTCTTTTTTATCTCATTGATGGCACGCGATATGCAATTTTAGGGGTATCTGACTGTAGTCCGTTTACAAGTTTTGTTATCGTAATTGGGTCTGTGATTGTCGTTTACGCTTTGGCTTGGCGGATGTTTGCAACAGGCTACCGGCTTAAGTCTTAGTAGCTGGTACAAGCTGTTGAACAATACCAGCAAGTACAAGATAAACGGAAGTCAGTGTTAATCCCCAATGGGCCCAGCTTTGGGGGTGAAAATCGACCCAAGCCGCCCATCCAGCGAAGAAAACCCAAAAAAGTGCGATTGGGAAAGATATAACTCGCCATCTTTTTGTTCGCACTGGATGGACAAATTTTAGCGGTAAAAACATTGAAATAGCCAGTGCTGTGACCAACACTATACAGATCCAGAAATTTGGCGACAAAGCAAATAAAACAATTATCAACATATTCCAACATCCAGGAAAACCGCTGAAGCTATTGTCTTTTGTTTTCATATTGGTGTCGCAAAAATAGACGGCTGAGGCAAAAGTTATAATTATGATAGCTGCCCATCCCGTCCAGCCCGGCAATAGCCCTGATTTGAAAAGTGCAAACGCTGGAATAAAAACATAAGTTAGATAGTCTATTATTAGGTCAAGTAAGACACCGTCAAAGCGCGGAGAGTTTTTGTTGACATCATATTTTCTAGCGAGGGGTCCATCAACTCCATCTACGGCAAATGCCACAATAAGCCATAGGAACATAAGGCTCCATTTTGCTTCTGAAGCTGCCAGCATTGCGAGCATTGCAAATACCGCTCCGGACGCAGTGAATAAATGGACAAGAAGTGCTTTGGTTGTGATCTGCATGAACGTCACATGACCTAATTTAACTAATAATGCAAATTTCTATTGTGCCTTTGGATGACTTGTTAGATAGGCCTCCATCAATCTGGCGCTGTCGACTGCTGTATAGGCTTGTGTGGTGGATAAATTAGCATGGCCCAATAATTCTTGAATGCTGCGCAAGTCACCGCCGGCATTAAGTAGATGTGTTGCAAAGCTATGGCGTAAAGCATGTGGAGTTACAGAGGCAGGTAGACCAAGTTGCATTCGGGCCGTCGCAGTGACTTTTTGGATTTGTCGAGGGCCTAAAGGACCTCCGCGAACACCGCGAAAAAGTGCGCTGTCGCGGGAAATATTATATGGGCATTTTGCTATATAATCGGAGACGCTTTCGGCTGCTATCTTAAGCACTGGTATAATTCGTTCTTTGCCGGCCTTACCTGAAACCTTGAGAGATATCCCCAGTGGAATATCTTTACCAGTCATAGACAGCGCTTCTGAAATTCGAAGTCCACATCCGTAAAGAAGCGTCAGAACAGCTAAGTCGCGCGCAGCAATCCAGTCTTGCAAAGATTGTAATTGAACCGTTGCAAGAAGATCTATTGCTGAGTCTGTTCCCACTGGCCTTGGCAGTTTTGCCTGAAATTTGGGGGCTTTGACGGATAAGACTGCTGTAGCCTCAAAGTGCTCACGCTCAGCGAGCCAGCGGTAAAAACTTTTAACAGCGGAAAGTCTGCGGGCCAAAGAACGCGAAGTCACTTTATGACTGCGCACATTGGCCATCCAAGCCCGCATATCAGATAAGGAAACATTTACGAGCGCAGAGAGCCCTACAATTTCTCCCTTATGGTACGCTAAAAACTCAAAAAACTCTCTTAAATCGCGTTGGTAGGCTGTGATTGTATTGTCAGAGTTATTTTCGACGGCAGCTTTGACCGCAAGCCAGTCTCTCAATGCTTCAACAACTTTCGTAGAGCCTACAATCATAAGAGCCAGCGCCTCATGGCTCTTTCGAAGAAGCCAGAAAAGAATTCGAGTAGATCCGTCCCTTGTTGCTGCGAAAACTGCCTACGGTCCTCGGAACTCAAAAGCAACATACCGGGCAGTCGCCTTGGTCCAAGGCCGAGTTTCAATGCTGCCTCAGATTGGATCTGCGCCATACTAATATCATAAATTTCGCTTGGTCGTTCTGCGACTTCGCGCAAAATAACATCACGGGCAGGCATATTGCGTCCTTGTGTCAGATAAGAGCCTATGAAGCCGGCAGGAACAATTTTAATGATATTGTTATTACCAAGTTTATCTTTTAAGAATAAAGCATCTTTTTCGTGGCTTTCAAATACTAATGCGATGCGATCCACTCTGAGAATTTCACGTACATCGCCCTCAAGATCCATAATAAAGGTCTGAAAATCCAACGCATCCATGATGCGCAGTATTGCTCTTTGTATCTGACTTGTGCCGGCTAGGTTATCATAAGCTGCTGCAATTACGCTGCGATGTGTATTTTCGAGACGGTCAAGACGACTTTCTAAACGATCCATTGCAATCCCGCGGATATCGATGATATTTGCGCCCATGGTATTTTCACTAGCTTTGATAAGGGCCCACATTACATCTTTGTCTTCCAGAATCACACTAGGCTTAGCGATGATTTTATCGCGGAGCTCAGTATCAATGCCGCTTTTATTGGTCACTACAGATTCTTCCCCAAAGCTTCGAAAATACTACCATGTTCAGAGAATTTTTTGACCAGTTTTTTCGATATCTGCCAAAAAGACTGCTAGGCCTTTGTCTGTAAGCGGATGGTTGACCAGAGATTTGATGACACCTGGAGGGGCAGTAATAACATCGGCACCGATGCGCGCGCTGTCAAGAACGTGGTTGACCGTTCGAATTGACGCTGCAAGGATTTCTGTTTCAAACCCAAAATTATCGTATATAATGCGAATGTCGTTAATAAGACCCATTCCATCCAAATTAATATCATCAAGCCGTCCAATGAAGGGCGAGATAAAGCTTGCGTCTGCTTTTGCCGCAAGAAGTGCTTGATTTGCAGAAAAACACAGCGTTACGTTGACCATAAAACCATCACTTCTAAGAG
The DNA here is from genome assembly GCA_913031285.1 of uncultured Alphaproteobacteria bacterium. GTDB lineage: Bacteria > Pseudomonadota > Alphaproteobacteria > Rhodobacterales > Rhodobacteraceae > LFER01. The sequence goes on from CAJWEI010000060.1 coordinate 16,946, forward strand.
TTTTACAGGCTTTCAATCCGTCCCATGTCAAAGGCACCTTCACAGCAATATTGCTGGCAAGCGAGCCTAGCTTGCGGCCTTCTGCGATTATTTCGTCTGATTTTGTCGCAGTGACTTCGGCGCTGACTGGGCCAGAAACAATACTACAGATTTCTCTGGTGACGCCAATGATATCGCGCCCAGATTTTTTGATCAATGAAGGGTTCGTCGTGACTCCATCAACCATCCCTAATTCATTCAGTTCGGTAATTTCACTGATTTCGGCTGTGTCTACGAAAAATTTCATCTCTTTGATCCTTTGATGGTATGCCTTAGTGTTAGGAAGGAGTTACTCTATGTGCAGACATTGGAAAACCCCCAAACTCAGGGCAGGCGGTTCAATTGAAGGATTTTTTTAACCACGGTGATCTTATATCTGTGCTGACCACACAACCGATTGACCGGTGTTTGGACTACAAGGCGCCTGAAGGGGGATGTTTTTTAGGTGCATTCCTAGAAGTCCCTTTTGGACCGCGCAAAATACTGGGTGTGGTCTGGGGCCCTGGAAAGGGCGATTATGATATATCTAAAATCCGGTTGGCTCTACGCGTTCTTGATGCTGCGCCAATGCGTGCAGAATTAAAGAGCTTTTTGCAAAAGGCTGGCGATTATACCCTAACATCAATGACGACAATGCTACGGCTCGCAACGCGCGCGCCTAGTCTCGGGGACCCGCCTTCAATGCGCAGAGTTTATCGGCGTGGGACAAAACCGGTCGTCCAAATGACAAAAGCGCGAGCTAAGGTATTTGACGTGATTAGTGACTATGGCGATTCACCTTTTACGCTCAAAGAACTGTCCGATCTTGCAGGAGTTTCATCTTCGGTTGTCATAGGACTTAAAAAAATAGGCGCTCTGCTCGAGGAACAAACCCCCAGAGATCACCCTTTCGCGACTTTGGATCCGTCCTTGCCTGGAAAGCCTCTGACACAGGCTCAGTCGACGGCCTGCGACACAATTTTGGAATTGCTTCGAAAAGATCGCTTTAGCACAACTTTATTACGCGGCATCACGGGCTCCGGCAAAACCGAAGTTTACCTAGAAGCTGTAGCTGAGTGTATAAGACAGGGCCAGCAGGCCTTAGTGTTATTGCCAGAAATTGCACTAACGGCGGAGTTTTTGAAACGCGTTCAAGTGCGCTTTGGAACGCTCCCTGCCGAATGGCATTCGGGCGTTACAATGACGGTACGCCGCCGCATATGGAAAATGGCAGGGCAGGGAGGTGTCCAACTTATAGTGGGTGCGCGCTCAGCTCTGTTTCTTCCATTTCGTTCTTTAGGTCTAATTGTGGTGGATGAAGAACACGATCAATCCTACAAACAGGAAGAGGGAGTGCTTTACCATGCGCGAGATATGGCTGTTTTGCGCGCCTCTGTGGCAGGCGCAAAAGTGGTGCTTGCTTCTGCTACCCCTAGCCTTGAAAGCTGGAGCAATGCGCAGAGCGGGAAATACCATAAAGTCGAACTGAGAGAACGGTTTGGAGAAGCAACGCTGCCAGAACTGCGCGCTATCGATATGCGTGAACAGGAATTGCCCTCGACACGTTGGATTTCAGAGCCGTTACGGACCCAAATTACGAAACGGATCGCAACTTCTGAGCAATCGCTTTTGTTTTTAAACCGTCGAGGTTATGCTCCGATTACGCTATGTCGTGCATGTGGGGATCAACTTGGGTGTTCGGATTGCGATGCGCGACTGGTTGAGCATCGCTTTCAAAAACGCTTGATTTGTCATCAATGCGGTGCGAGCCATCCGATTCCGCAAACATGCCCATCGTGTGGCGCCGAAGATCGCCTTGCTGCGATTGGACCGGGGGTTGAGCGTTTGGCAGAGGAGGCGACGGCACTTTTTCCAGATGCGCGAGTAGTTACATTGTCTTCGGATATGTTTGGATCGACACGTGCCTTGAAGCAAGAAATCGAACATATTGCTCAAGGTGATGCTGATATTATTGTTGGAACCCAGCTTGTGGCCAAAGGGCATAATTTTCCACATCTTACTTTAGTTGGTGTGATCGATACGGACATCGGGCTCCAGGGCTCTGATCTGCGTGCGGCTGAACGAACATTTCAGCTTGTGCGACAAGTTGCTGGCCGGGCTGGCCGTGCAGAAAAGCCCGGACTTGCTCTTTTACAAACCCATCAGCCAGAGCATTCTGTTATTCGCGCAATTCTATCAGGCGATGAAGTTGGGTTTTGGAATGCCGAAGCAGATGCGCGCGAAGTTGCCGCAGTGCCCCCTTTCGGACGATTGGCTGGCATCATAATTAGTGCCTCAGACGCTGAGGTCGCGTTTGACCTTGGAACCTACTTAGCGCGCCAAAAAGTGGCTTTGCAAAGCATAGGTGCGCAGGTCTACGGCCCGGCACCGGCCCCAATCGCTCGTGTTCGCGGACGATTTAGGGTGCGTCTTTTAATCAAGGCAGCGAAAACAGCTCCATTGCAAAAAGCAATTTCGGAATGGCTGCGACAAGTGAAGTTACCAAATGATATTCGGCTTTCAGTCGATATCGACCCACAGACTTTTTTATAAAGGGCGGCCAAACTTAATCATCATTTTAAGGTCACGTACTTTATACTCGCCAAAGCGGTACTAAGCTTATAAGGCAGCTTTATGAGACAGGTTGTACCCTTGGCAGAGGCCGCTAATTTCCCATTTTGGAAAAGACCCGTAACGCTGCTATTCGTAATGGCTGCAGCGATGCCGCTTTCTTTTGCAGTCTGGTCTGCCCTTCTCAACAATTTTGTAGTCGAGGTGATTGGGTTTGATGGGGTGGATATTGGATGGCTGCATACGGTGCGTGAAATTCCGGGGTTTCTGGCCGTTGGCGTTATTGCGATCATTATGTTGATGCACGAACAGATTCTTGGGCTTGTCGCTCTTTTATTGCTTGGTGTGGCAACTGCTGTGACGGCGTGGTTCCCCTCTTTAGCGGGTATTTTAACTGTCACAATGCTCAGCTCGATTGGGTTCCACTATTATGAAACTGTGAACCAGTCGTTGCAACTTCAATGGCTCTCAAAAGAGGAGGCTCCCAAAATAATAGGCCTTATGTTGGCAGCTGGATCTGCCACGACGCTTATTGCATATGGGTTAATCGTATTAGGCTGGCGAATTTTGGATTTATCGTTTGATTTTGTTTACGCGGTTGCTGGTGGGGCCACTGTGTTGATTTCATTGGTCTGTTTTCTGATCTATCCGCGCTTCAGCACACCGACACCTCAGATCAAAAAAATGATTTTCCGCCGGCGCTACTGGCTCTATTATATGCTTCAGTTGATGTCCGGTGCCCGACGCCAGATATTTATCGTTTTTGCAGGCTTTATGATGGTAGAGCGTTTTGGGTTTGCGGTGCACGATATTACATCTCTCTTTATTATTAATTTGATGATGAATATGATAGCTGCACCCCTATTTGGTCGTGCTGTCGGACGGTTTGGTGAGCGGAATACGCTGGTATTCGAATATTTTGGCCTCGTTTTTGTATTTCTGGCCTACGGAGGGATCTATTTTTTTGGCTGGGGCGTTGTTATGGCAGCAGTACTTTATGTTATTGATCATATGTTCTTTTCTTTGGCGTTAGCAATGAAAACGTATTTTTAGAAAATTGCCGACCCGCAGGATATTGCACCTACGGCGGCTGTCGCATTTACGATCAATCATATTTCGGCAGTCTTTCTTCCAGCTATTTTAGGGTATGTTTGGCTTGTCTCACCATCTTGGGTTTTCTTTTCTGCAGCGATGATGGCGGTGGTATCTCTTTGCTTGGCGCTTTTAATCCCACGCCACCCCATGAAAGGTTATGAAACAACTCTGACCAAAGTTTTTGCCAAACAAAACCAAGAAACATGAGGCAGGCTGAGGGCAGATTCCTATCTGGTTCGACCATGGCGCATGTTTTGCGAATGACCCTTTCAGGAACGGCAGGGATCACGTTTTTATTTCTTGTAGATATAGCCA
>CAJWEI010000061.1 GCA_913031285.1 uncultured Alphaproteobacteria bacterium
AGCTAAAGATTCGAGATGCAAATTTTCGACACTCGTAGATATCACAGCGGTGGATTATCCCGAACGCAGCAAGCGGTTTAACGTAGTCTATCATCTGCTTAGCATGTATCAAAACCAACGGGTACGGTTACGTGTTTCAATCCGTGAAGATGATATGGTGTCGTCGATAGTCGAAGTGCACCCCTCAGCCAATTGGTTCGAGCGGGAAGTATTTGATATGTTTGGTATTTTGTTTGGTAGACATCCCGATTTGCGTCGCATTCTAACGGATTATGGATTTCGGGGTCATCCGATGCGCAAGGATTTCCCGACTACTGGATACACTGAAGTGCGGTATGATGAGGCAGAAAAACGCGTAGTTTACGAACCAGTGAGCTTAGTGCAGGAGTATCGTCAGTTTAACTTTATGTCACCTTGGGAGGGTGCTAAATATGTCCTACCCGGAGACGAGAAGGAGGCTGGGAAATGATGGATGGATCAAACTACTTTAATGACGCCGTTACTGGCGAGCAAAAGATTAGAAATTTTAACATCAACTTTGGTCCTCAGCATCCCGCCGCTCATGGAGTGTTGCGCCTGGTGTTAGAACTCGATGGTGAAATTGTCGAAAGATGTGATCCGCATATAGGACTATTGCATCGCGGTACTGAGAAACTGATGGAAAGCAGGACCTATCTACAAAATTTACCGTATTTTGACCGATTAGATTACGTGGCACCAATGAATCAAGAGCACGTCTGGTGTTTGGCTATTGAAAAGCTGACCGGAGTGGAAGTACCGCGCCGCGCCTCCTTAATCCGTGTATTATTTTGCGAAATAGGCAGAGTACTTAATCATTTGCTGAATGTGACAACTCAGGCGCTTGATGTAGGTGCTCTTACTCCGCCACTGTGGGGCTTTGAAGAGCGCGAAAAGTTGATGGTGTTCTATGAACGTGCGTGTGGTGCGCGTCTGCATGCTGCCTACTTTCGTCCAGGTGGTGTTCATCAGGACCTGCCCGAAGATCTTATCAATGATATTGAAACTTGGGCTCGAGAGTTTCCAGAGATTCTTGCGGACATAGACGGTCTTCTCACTGAAAACCGCATTTTTAAGCAGCGCAATGTAGACATTGCAGTCGTTACCGAGGATGATATCCAAAAATATGCATTTTCTGGCGTGATGGTACGCGGGTCGGGCCTTGCTTGGGATTTGCGGCGCGCGCAGCCCTACGAATGTTATGACGAATTTGATTTCGAGGTACCTGTCGGGAAAAATGGCGATTGTTACGACCGCTATCTCTGCCGGATGGAAGAGATGCGCCAGTCGGTCAGTATAATCCTGCAGGCAATTGCTAAACTACGCGTCGATAAGGGCGATATTTTGGCACGCGGTAAGCTTAGCCCTCCAAAACGAGGTGAGATGAAGACCTCTATGGAAGCACTCATCCATCACTTTAAGCTTTATACTGAAGGTTTTCATGTATCTGCGGGCGAAGTCTATACCGCCGTTGAAGCACCCAAAGGTGAATTTGGTGTCTATTTAGTCTCGGATGGATCGAATAAACCATATCGTGTCAAGATTCGTGCGCCGGGATATCCTCATCTGCAAGCGATGGATCATATTACCAAAGGGCATCAATTGGCAGATGTTGCTGCCATTATTGGGACATTGGATGTAGTGTTTGGGGAGATTGACAGGTGAATGTCGCAAACAGGATGATTTCTGCTTGGTCTAAGGCACAACATACCTTCTGTTGCAAGCCGAGCAGATTGATAAGAAGGATGAAGTAATGCTTCGCCGCCTTCACCGTGATCAACCCGATGATTTTTCCTTTACGCCAGCTAATCTTAACTGGGCGAAAGCACAAATTACCAAATTTCCAGAGGGCCGTGAGGCGAGTGCAATAATTCCTCTTTTGTGGCGTGCTCAAGAACAAGAAGGCTGGCTGACTAGGCCTGCTATTGAAACGGTAGCGGATATGCTTGGGCTTGCGTATATGAGAGCACTGGAAGTGGCTTCGTTCTACTTTATGTTCCAACTACAGCCCGTTGGGAGTATCGCCCATATTCAAATCTGTGGAACAACATCCTGCATGATCTGTGGCGCGGAGGATCTAGTTGCTATTTGCAAAGAAAAAATTTCAGCCCAAGCTCACGTCGTGTCTCAAGACGGCAAATTAAGTTGGGAAGAGGTGGAATGCCTTGGGTCATGCACAAATGCGCCGATGGCTCAAATTGGAAAAGATTATTATGAGGATTTAACGGCTGACCGGTTCGGTGAGATAATTGATGAATTCCGAAAAGGTGGAATTCCTAAGCCTGGGCCCCAAAACAACCGTTTTTCTAGTGAACCTCAAGGTGGCCTAACAAGCTTGCGGGACTATCCGCGCGAAACGGGGCAGTACAATGCTTCTGTGCAGCGCGCTTTGGACCGATCTGATACGATACGTCGGATAGATGGGGGCGAAGAAGCTTTCGTCACGCCATGGTTGGAGAAAGTAGTAGCAGAATTACCTAGCAATATTAAAAAATTGCCACAGCACGCTACTAAGCCGGCCACAAGTAGAGTGGTAGAATCAAAATCAGATCACTCAAAACATAAGCCCGCTACGCTGAATGGACCTGAAGAAGTGGGGGCGGATAATCTTAAAATGATTAAAGGTATTGGCCCTAAGATTGAAAACATTCTTAATCACATTGGTTTTTTTCACTTTTCGCAGATTGCAAAATGGACCATCAAAGAGGTTAGCTGGGTTGATAATAATTTGGAGGGCTTTAATGGACGCGCAAGTCGCGACAATTGGGTCGTTCAAGCAAAGCTTCTGGTTGCAGGCCAAAATAGTCCAATTCGGTCCCGTGTTAAAAATAGAGACATTCGATAACGTAATATTGGAACTGGGAGCTTGAAATGATTTGGAATGAAAAAATATTATATGCCAAACAGGTTGTTGGTTCTTATCGCTCTAGCCAAGTTGCGGTTTGGGCAACGCAAGATGCGGACTGGAGCTACCAGAATCGTTTGAATTCAAAGTTCGGGTGTAGTGCGACAAATAGGTGGATCTGGCAAATGGACTTGCATTAGACGATTAACTAGACGTTAGCTGAAGACCATAATAGAGAGGTCTTTAACAGGATTTGACAATGGAACAAGAGGCAGAAAAAAATTTGATGAGGCAAGGGCGAATGACTGCCATTATCATAGCAGGATCTATGTTTTTTTGGATCGTTGCTCAATGGGTTGGTCCTGAATTGGGTTTGGCCGGGCGCTACGCGATCCTTGCTGACCTTATTACACTGGCGGCTCTTTTCTGGGCGCTAGTCAATTGTTTTTTTATCTGGCAACAGAGCAAGGATTCTTAAGGATGATTAGATAATGCTTAAAGACAAAGATCGGATTTTTACCAATCTTTACGGTATGCATGATCGTAGCCTTGCTGGCGCCAAAACGCGCGGTCACTGGGACGGTACTGGTCAAATGATCAGAAACGGTCGTGATTGGATCGTTGAAAAAGTAAAAGGCTCTGGTTTGAGGGGGCGAGGTGGGGCTGGGTTTCCAACAGGTTTAAAATGGTCCTTTATGCCAAAAGAAAGTGATGGTCGCCCGTCATACCTTGTTGTGAACGCAGATGAATCGGAACCGGGCACATGCAAGGATCGCGAGATAATGCGGCATGACCCCCATACATTGATCGAAGGATGCCTCATCGCGAGTTTTGCAATGAATGCGAACGCTTGTTATATTTATATCCGCGGCGAATACATCCGGGAACGCGAAGCACTGCAGAGTGCGATTGACGAGGCTTATGATGCAGGGCTTTTGGGTAAAAATGCCGCTAAGTCGGGTTGGGATTTTAACCTTTATCTACACCATGGTGCAGGGGCGTATATCTGTGGCGAGGAGACCGCTCTTTTGGAAAGCCTTGAAGGACGGAAAGGCATGCCGCGTATGAAACCGCCATTCCCCGCGGGCGCTGGACTTTACGGTTGCCCTACGACTGTAAATAATGTGGAATCTATAGCAGTCGTTCCAACTATTTTGCGGCGGGGACCGGAGTGGTTTACCGGCTTTGGCCGTCCCAATAATTCAGGGACAAAGCTGTTTGCAATATCTGGTCACGTGAATAACCCTTGTGTGGTTGAAGAGGCGATGTCGATCTCATTTGAAGAATTGATTGAAAAACATTGTGGTGGCATACGGGGCGGTTGGGACAACCTTAAAGCTGTGATCCCGGGTGGCGCTTCGGTGCCGTGTATCCGCGGTGAGAACATGCGGGATGCAATTATGGATTTTGATTACTTGCGCGAGCAACGCTCAGGTCTGGGTACGGCTGCCATTATCGTGATGGATCAGTCGACAGATATTATAAAAGCGATTTGGCGGCTCTCAAAGTTCTATAAACATGAGAGCTGCGGACAGTGTACGCCTTGTCGTGAAGGAACAGGATGGATGATGCGTGTGATGGAACGTTTGGTGACTGGTGAGGCTGGGCTCGAAGAAATAGATATGCTTTTGGATGTTACCAAGCAAGTTGAAGGTCATACAATTTGCGCATTGGGTGATGCAGCGGCTTGGCCAATTCAGGGTTTGATCAGAAATTTTCGTGAAGAAATAGAAGATCGTGTTTGTAGTAAACGAACTGACGGTATTAGTGCAGTAGCAGCAGAATAATAGACGAGCTGGCCTCTATGAATGTTTTAGATATGACATACGATTTTGGGAAAAAGACATCCAGCTCTTTTAATAGCGACCATGACAAATGTCCAATTTGGGATAGTTTGAGAAAGCAAAGTGAGGGTCATGACAGATCTTAGAAAAGTCGTCATTGATGATAAAGAGTTCGAAGTAGACGGGGCGATGACCCTTATACAGGCCTGCGAAGAAGTAGGGATCGAAATCCCTCGGTTCTGCTACCACGAGCGCTTGTCGATCGCTGGGAATTGTCGAATGTGTCTTGTCGAAGTTGTTGGGGGTCCACCCAAACCTGCCGCCTCATGCGCTATGCAAGTGCGCGATCTCAGACCTGGTCCCGAAGGTCAACCACCACAGGTAAAAACGAATTCGCCCATGGTGAAGAAGGCCCGTGAAGGTGTGATGGAGTTTCTGTTGATTAACCATCCCCTCGATTGCCCCATATGTGATCAAGGCGGCGAGTGTGATCTCCAGGACCAAGCTATGGCTTATGGGGTAGATTTCTCTCGCTATAATGAGATTAAGCGAGCCAGCACAGACCTTGACCTTGGCCCTTTGGTTGAAACGCATATGACCCGGTGTATTTCGTGCACGCGTTGCGTACGATTTACCACAGAAGTGGCCGGTATTGTTCAAATGGGACAGACTGGGCGGGGCGAAGACTCTGAGATTACATCGTACCTTGGCGAAACGCTGGATAGCAATCTGCAGGGCAATATCATTGATCTGTGCCCTGTAGGTGCGCTTACCTCAAAGCCCTATGCCTTTACAGCGCGTCCGTGGGAGCTAAGTAAGACTGAAACAATTGACGTTATGGACGCCCTTGGGTCAAATATTCGGGTTGATACCAAAGGCCGTGAAGTGATGCGTATCTTGCCACGAAATCACGATGGTGTGAACGAGGAATGGATTTCGGATAAAACTCGTTTTGTATGGGATGGACTGCGCCGACAGCGCCTTGATAAACCCTATGTGCGCCAAGACGGCAAGCTACGCCCGGCGTCTTGGGGTGAAGCGCTGTCCGTAGCTGCAAAAGCGATCAATGGTGCATCCAAATTGGCTGGTCTCGTGGGTGACCTGGTTCCGGTAGAGGCGGTTTATGCACTCAAAACGCTTGTCGAGGGGAAAGGTGGGCAGGTGGAATGTCGCACAGATAGAGCAAAGCTACCCCATGATAACCGCTCAGCCTATGTTGGAACGGCCAAGATAGAAGACATAGACAGAGCGAAATTCATTCATCTCATTGGGACCAACCCACGCAACGAAGCGCCTGTTTTGAATGCGCGTATTCGAAAAGCGTGGCTTGCCGGTGCAAATATAGGCCTAGTTGGAGAATTTGTTGATCTTACATATGATTATGACTACTTAGGCAAAGATCATGCATCTCTGGCGAGCCTAATGGGTAAAGATTTTGACGCAGTTAAAGAAGTGCCATCGATTGTGATTATAGGCCAAGGAGCGCTTTGCGGTGAGGATGGGGCAGCTATTCTTTCCCATGCGATGAAACTAGCCGAAGATACTAGGTCAAAATTCATGGTACTTCACTCCGCGGCGGCACGTGTGGGTGCGATGGATGTTGGTGCCTGTACCAAAGGTGGCATTGAGGCTGCTTTGGAAGGTGCGGATGTTATCTATAATTTGGCTGCTGATGAGATGGACATAGCTTCAGGCGCGTTTGTTATATATCAGGGAAGCCACGGAGATCGTGGTGCACATCGAGCTGATGTAATATTGCCAGCTGCCGCTTACACAGAAGAAAACGGAGTTTTTGTTAATACCGAAGGTCGTCCTCAAATGGCGCTTCGAGCGGGTTTTGCGCCAGGTGAAGCTAAGGAAAATTGGGCCATTCTGCGCGCACTTTCTGGAGAAATAGGTGCGGTTCTTCCTTTTGATAGTCTTGCGCAACTGCGCAGTGAGCTTTTAGAGCTGTATCCCCATCTTGCTGAACTTGACGAAGTGGCGGAAAATGACTGGATGCTGATTGAACTGTCCGACATGGGCGAAGGGGATGTTGTTAACGTCGTGAAGGATTTCTATCTGTCTAACCCAATTGCTCGGGCCTCCACTTTAATGGCTGAATTATCCGCCGCCGAGAAATCACGAACTGATCCAAAGATGGCTGCTGAATGATGCCGAGTTCCGTTTGCAAATATTTGGTGTCGGCTTTCACCGCCTACCTCGTCTCTGGATATGGTCAATCAGTCGCTGAGCGCCACTCCGGAGATCTGCGGAACAAGACGCAGCAATTTTTCACTTTGCTAATTGTTTGGAAGCGCGTTGTGAAACAGATTGGGGTCTTGCGGTTGTACCGCATGTCGCGACCATGATTGATTACAAGCATCTTTTTAAGCCCGCAGTGGCGGTTCACTCGGTATCGGCGATCAGTACATATTGCTTTAAAAAACTTAATGCAAAAGTGAATGTGATTAACTGCGAAGAAAATGGGATACCCGTGGTATGAAGAATTATGGCTGAATTTTTAGAAACATCTACTGGAATTGCTATTCTGGTGATGGTGCAATGCCTCGCCGTGGTTGCCTTTGTCATGATCAGCCTTTTATTCTTAGTCTATGGCGACCGAAAAATCTGGGCTGCGGTTCAGATGCGAAGAGGCCCAAATGTGGTTGGGGCTTTTGGTCTCTTGCAGACAGTTGCTGATGCGCTCAAGTATGTGGTTAAGGAAGTTATCATCCCGGCTGGTGCAGATCGTCCGGTGTTTCTCCTTGCACCACTAACTTCATTTGTTTTGGCAATGATCGCATGGGCCGTGATCCCCTTTAATGAAGGCTGGGTTTTATCCAACATTAATGTGGCCATTTTATACGTGTTTGCAGTCTCATCACTAGAGGTTTACGGCGTCATCATGGGTGGTTGGGCCTCTAATTCGAAATACCCGTTCTTAGGGTCGCTCCGCTCGGCGGCGCAAATGATCTCATATGAAGTGTCGATTGGATTGATTATCATTGGCGTAATCCTGTCAACGGGTTCGATGAATTTTGGAGATATAGTACGGGCGCAGGACGGGAGTTATGGCTTCTTTAGTTGGTACTGGCTACCACATTTCCCTATGGTTTTTCTATTCTTTATATCAGCTTTAGCGGAAACTAATCGCCCGCCGTTCGATCTGCCTGAGGCAGAATCTGAGCTGGTTGCTGGATATCAAGTTGAATATAGTGCGACGCCCTTTCTGTTATTTATGGCTGGGGAATATATTGCTATTTTCTTGATGTGTGCGCTGATGTCGCTCTTGTTCTTTGGTGGCTGGCTTTCACCGGTACCGGGACTGCCGGATGGCGTTTTATGGATGGTCGGGAAAATGGCCTTTTTCTTCTTTCTGTTTGCAATGGTAAAGGCCATCACGCCACGTTATCGCTATGACCAGTTAATGCGCTTGGGGTGGAAAGTTTTCCTTCCCCTTTCGCTCGCATGGGTAGTGGTTGTGGCATTTCTAGCAAAATTTGAAGCTTTTGGTGGCGCCTATGCGCGCTGGGTAGTAGGGGGATAACATGCGCCAGATGGATTATGCACGTGCCGTTAAATACTTTATTTTGGCTGATTTCTTCCAAGGTTTTAAACTTGGTCTGAAATATTTCTTTTCACCCAAAGCTACGTTGAATTATCCTCATGAAAAAGGTCCGCTGAGCCCAAGATTCCGCGGTGAACACGCACTGCGACGATATCCCAACGGAGAAGAGCGCTGCATTGCCTGCAAGTTATGTGAAGCGATCTGCCCTGCCCAAGCGATTACCATCGATGCCGAGCCACGCGATGACGGTAGTCGTCGAACAACGCGTTATGATATAGATATGACAAAATGCATTTATTGCGGCTTTTGTCAGGAGGCATGTCCTGTCGATGCCATTGTTGAGGGCCCAAATTTTGAATTCTCCGTCGAAACGCGCGAAGAGTTGTTTTATGACAAAGATAAGCTTTTAGATAATGGAGACCGGTGGGAATCCGAGATTGCCCGTAACCTTGAAATTGATGCGCCATACCGATGAACAAATTTCTCTCTCGCTTTGAAGAAATAATGAAACCATGTTGGGGAATAGCTGAAGCTAAGAGGCCGTCGCTTGGATTATTTCATATTACAGATGCCGAGGCTCCGTGGCTGACTATTCTCAAAGACTGGATGAAAATGATGTTTGGCAGTGTGTTGAAAAAAAATGGGCTTGAAGCAGATGCCGAACCTCAAGAAACTTCTGAATTAATTGGCTGGAAGTCGTGGTATTCTGGAATACCTGCGGTGGCTCGTGCCATGAAAATTTGGCAAGAGCGTCTTATTCTCCAACAAGGATAAAAAAATATGAGTTTTGCAAGTTTTGCATTTTATCTGTTTGCGTCCTCAGCCGTCGCCGGTGGCTTTTTCACCGTCGTCGGGCGAAATCCGGTGCATTCTGTACTTTGGCTGATCTTGTCATTTCTGTCATCGGCTGGCCTTTTTGTACTTTTGGGAGCCGAGTTTATCGCTATGCTTCTAGTCATTGTTTATGTTGGGGCAGTCGCGGTGCTATTTCTCTTCGTTGTTATGATGCTGGATGTCGATTTTGCCGAACTTAAGGCAGGGATGGCCCAGTATATTCCATTGGCGATGCTGATTGCTGTGGTATTGTTGATGCAATTGGGCATGGCATTTGGTGTCTGGACGGCTTCGGAGTGGGCAGAGGGCGCGCGTCAGGCAATTACCCCATTAGATACCCACAACACAGCCGCTTTGGGGCTTTTGATTTATGATCGCTATTTCCTATTGTTTCAATTGGCTGGTTTGATCCTGCTTGTAGCTATGATCGGGGCTATTGTTTTGACTTTGCGCCACCGCCCAGATGTCAAACGACAAGATGTTTTGGAACAGATGTACCGTGATCCAGCCAAGGCTATGGAACTGAAAAATGTAAAACCTGGACAAGGTCTTTGACTAGGCACTCAAAAAGACAGAGGAAATAAAGACATCATGATTGGTCTACAACACTACTTGACGGTGGCAGCAATACTATTTGTTATCGGAGTTTTTGGTCTTTTCCTTAATCGTAAAAACGTCATTATTTTATTGATGTCCATCGAGCTTATGCTGCTTTCTGTGAATATTAACCTCGTTGCGTTTTCCAGTTTTGCAGGTGACCTTGTAGGTCAAGTATTTACTCTTTTTATATTGACGGTTGCAGCTGCAGAGGCGGCCATTGGCCTTGCTATACTTGTAAGTTTTTTTAGAAATCGTGGGACGATTACGGTTGAAGATGTCAATGTGATGAAAGGATAACTCAGATGGTCAAGATTATCCTTTTTGCCCCCCTGATTGGGGCGCTTATTGCAGGGTTTGGTTGGCGTGTTATCGGTGAGAAAGCCGCGCAGTGGATAACAACGGGCGTGCTGTTTCTCGCATGTGTACTGAGCTGGATAGTTTTTTTATGGCTTGATGCGAGTAATGTGCAACACTTGCCAATCATGCGATGGGTCGAAAGTGGAACGCTAAGTGCTGATTGGTCAATCCGCGTTGATCGGATAACGGCCATTATGCTTATCGTTGTGACAACTGTGTCTGCACTAGTCCACTTGTATAGTTTTGGCTATATGGATCATGACCCACAGTGGAAAGAAGGCGAAATCTATAAACCGCGCTTTTTTGCCTATCTGTCGTTTTTTACCTTTGCAATGTTGATGCTCGTCACTTCAGACAACCTTTTACAGATGTTCTTTGGGTGGGAAGGCGTCGGCGTGGCGTCATATCTCTTGATCGGGTTCTACTACCGTAAATCGACGGCCAATGCCGCCGCGATCAAAGCATTCGTGGTAAACCGGATTGGTGATTTTGGTTTTGCGCTCGGTATTTTTGGCCTTTACTATCTTACAGACAGTATTCGGTTTGAAGATATCTTTGCGGCAGCCCCGGAATTGGCGCAAACGCAGTTACATTTCCTTTGGAAGGAATGGAACGCGGCTAACCTTATTGCATTCCTGTTATTTGTTGGGGCGATGGGAAAGTCTGCGCAGCTGTTTTTGCACACTTGGTTGCCGGATGCGATGGAGGGCCCAACACCGGTTTCGGCGCTGATCCATGCCGCTACTATGGTTACAGCGGGGGTTTTTCTTATCTGTCGTATGTCGCCTCTTATGGAATATGCGCCCCAAGCGATGACGTTTGTAACTATGATTGGCGCGTTCACAGCCTTTTTCGCGGCCACAGTAGGTTTAGTCCAGAACGATATTAAACGCGTCATAGCCTATTCGACCTGTTCCCAGCTTGGCTATATGTTTGTTGCCGCGGGCGTTGGTGTCTATTCGGTTGCAATGTTTCATTTGCTTACACATGCGTTTTTCAAAGCGATGCTGTTTTTAGGGGCCGGTTCAGTCATACATGCGATGCACCATGAACAAGACATGCGAAACTATGGCGGATTGCGTAAGAAAATCCCCTACACGTTTTTAGCGATGATGATTGGGACATTAGCGATTACCGGCGTTGGGATCCCACTCACTCACTATGGATTTGCCGGCTTTCTGTCAAAAGATGCCGTTATCGAAAGCGCTTGGGCCGGGACAAATGGGGGGGGGGCATTTTGGCTACTGCTTGTTGCTGCGATGTTTACATCTTTTTACAGCTGGCGACTTATGTTTTTAACATTTTATGGCGAACCTCGCGGCGATCAGCATTCTTATGAGAACGCCCATGAAAGTCCCAAAACAATGCTTATGCCATTAGGTGTTCTGGCCTTAGGTGCGATTTTTTCTGGAATGATTTGGTATGGCAGTTTCTTTGGAGACCATGCCCAAGTGAATAAATTCTTTGGTATGCCTGAACATCATGGGCAAGCAGATCAATCAGAGGGTCATCGCGAAGATAAAAAGGCTCATACAAAAGAGGAGCAGGACGCAGATGCAGCCCATAGCAACTCCTCAAACGACCGCGAAACGAGACATCACGCATCCGTACCTGTGGGCGCAATTTTTATGCATCCTGATAATCACGTTTTGGACGATGCCCACCATGCTCCAAAATGGGTCAAAGTTAGTCCATTTGTCGCAATGTTGTTTGGTTTTATTATGGCGCTTTGGTTCTACGTCTGGGATAAATCCGCCCCGGCTCGCGTTGCGCAATTAAATCGACCTCTTTATCTTTTCCTGTTAAACAAATGGTATTTTGATGAAATCTACAATGCTGTAGCCGTCCGTCCGGCAAATATGTTAGGAAGGCTCTTATGGAAACGTGGTGATGAAGCGACGATTGATGGCGCGATCAATAGTATTGCGATGGGAATTATTCCATTTTTCACGCGGCTAGCCGGGCGCGCTCAGTCCGGATATATATTCACCTATGCCTTTGCGATGGTTATCGGGATTGTTGTCTTTGTAACTTGGATGACATTTGTCAGCGGTGCAAATTAAGATGGACTATCTTCTCTTATCATTCGTTACCTTTGCGCCGGCCCTTGCAGCAATGATCCTGTTAATCGTTGCGCGCGGCGATGATGCAGATGCCAACCGAGTCGCCAAAAGATTTGCTCTTTCGGCCACGACTTTTACATTTGTAATGTCGCTTTTTATCGTCGCCCAGTTTGACCCATCTGATACGGGATTTCAGATGGTTGAAGAATCCGATTGGATTATGGGGCTTACTTATAAAATGGGCGTCGATGGGATAAGCATCTTATTTGTGATGTTGACAACTTTTATGATGCCTCTTGTGATTGCTGCTTCATGGAAAGTTAAGGCGCGTGTAAAGGAATATATGATTGCATTCCTTTTATTGGAAACACTGATGCTTGGTGTATTTATGGCGCTTGATTTGGTGCTGTTTTATCTATTTTTTGAAGCAGGCTTGATCCCGATGTTTTTGATCATTGGCATTTGGGGCGGAAAAAACCGCATCTATGCATCGTTTAAGTTTTTCCTATACACTTTTCTAGGCTCGGTTTTGATGCTGGTGGCCATGGTGGCGATGTTTTCACAGGCGGGCACCACAGATATTGTAAAATTGATGGTGCATCAATTTAATTTTGACGACTTTGATGTTTTTGGTATTCAGATTGTAGGAGGCTTGCAGACCCTACTTTTCCTTGCCTTCTTTGCTAGTTTTGCGGTTAAAATGCCAATGTGGCCAGTGCATACTTGGCTGCCCGACGCTCATGTTCAAGCGCCGACAGCGGGTTCTGTGGTACTTGCTGCAATACTTCTGAAAATGGGTGGATATGGGTTCTTGCGCTTTAGCCTGCCAATGTTTCCAGTTGGTTCGGCAGTTATGACCGATCTGGTGTTATGGTTGTCAGCGGTTGCAATTGTTTATACCTCGCTCGTTGCGCTTGTTCAGGAAGATATGAAAAAGCTGATTGCCTACTCTTCCGTTGCGCATATGGGCTATGTGACGTTGGGCATTTTTGCGGCTAATCAACAGGGTATTGATGGTGCAATTTTTCAAATGCTAAGCCACGGGTTCATTTCTGGTGCCCTCTTTCTGTGTGTTGGCGTGATTTATGATCGCATGCACACGCGCAATATTGATGCCTACGGCGGTCTTGTAAACAAAATGCCTGCTTATGCGACAATCTTTATGTTCTTTACTATGGCAAATGTTGGATTGCCGGGTACTTCTGGTTTTGTTGGGGAATTCCTTACACTCGTTGGAATTTTTCAGGTCAACACTTGGGTTGCGCTTGTAGCTACTTCGGGCGTGATCCTATCTGCGGCGTATGCTTTATGGCTCTATCGGCGGGTGGTTATGGGTGATCTGATAAAGGAAAGCTTGCGCAGTATCTCCGATATGACGCGTCAAGAAAAACTCATCTTTGCGCCGCTCATAACGATGACGTTTTTACTGGGTATTTATCCGGCGCTTGCACTGGATCTCATTGGGCCTTCTGTAGAGGCATTAGTTATAAATTTTGACGTGGCTTTGGCTGATGCAGGTTGGCATGCGGAAGCCGCAATGTCACCTTAATAGGAGAATAGGGATATGGTTCCAGCAGATCTGAGTATAATTCTGCCAGAGATATTGCTGTCAGTGTTTGCGATGCTGGCTTTGCTTGGAGCGGTCTACGGGCGAAAAGATAGGATTGCCACCTCGTTAATTTGGGTCACGGCGGCAATTTTTATTATTGCGGCGTTGTCTCTCATGAGATCAGCGAATGGGACTGAGATTGGCTTTAACGGCATGTTTATAAACGATGGGTTTGCGCGTTTTGCAAAAGTGGTCGTCTTATTTTCGGCGGCGGCAGTGCTAGTAATCAGTCCAGATTATCTAGCCGAGCGTAAAATCTTGAAGTTTGAATATCCCGTGCTGATCACACTTTCGGTGGTTGGTATGATGATGATGATTTCAGCTGGCGACTTAATGTTGCTTTACATGGGCCTAGAATTGCAATCTCTATGTCTTTACATAATTGCATCGATGCGTCGGGATAGTTTGAAG
This sequence comes from uncultured Alphaproteobacteria bacterium, assembly GCA_913031285.1. Classification (GTDB taxonomy): domain Bacteria; phylum Pseudomonadota; class Alphaproteobacteria; order Rhodobacterales; family Rhodobacteraceae; genus LFER01. Next base: position 14,072 of record CAJWEI010000061.1, read on the forward strand.
TCAACCGAAGCAGGCCTGAAATATTTTGTTCTTGGCGCTTTATCTTCCGGGTTACTTTTATACGGGGCCTCTTTGATTTATGGCTATGCTGGAACGACAAGTTTTTTGGGCATTTTTGCCGCAGCGGGTCAGGATCATGCGGATATTGGGCTCTTGCTGGGTTTGGTTTTAATGTTGGCTGGAATGGCATTCAAAGTGTCGGCTGTGCCATTTCACATGTGGACGCCTGATGTGTATGAAGGCGCTCCCACGCCAGTTACAGCATTTTTTGCAACAGCCCCAAAAGTAGCGGCCATGGCACTGTTCGCTCGAGTATTGCATGACGCCTTTGGTGGTATCGTTGGCGACTGGCAGCAAGTCGTTGCATTAATATCTTTGTTGTCTATGTACCTTGGCGCCATTGCTGCAATTGGGCAAACTAATATCAAACGTCTCATGGCTTACTCTTCGATTGCACATATGGGATATGCACTAATGGGTTTGGCAGCTGGCACTTCTCTTGGGATCGAAGCATTGCTGACCTACATGGCGATATATGTTACTATGAATGTTGGGACATTCGCCTTCATTTTGACGATGCAAAAAGATGGACAACCTGTGACAGATATCTCAACTCTTAACATGCTATCGCGCTCCGAGCCTGGAAAGGCGCTTGCGATGCTGGTTTTGCTTTTTAGTTTGGCTGGAGTTCCCCCCACACTTGGGTTTTTTGCGAAATGGAGTGTCTGGAATGCAGCCCTTGATGCTGATCTTGTATGGCTTGTTGTAGCTAGCGCAATAGCCAGCGCGATAGGTGCTTATTATTATTTACGTATCGTTTATCTGATGTATTTTGGCGAAGAACCCCAAGAGGCGCTCGTGTGCCGCCCGTCTGTGGTTCTCAGTGGTGTCCTCACAGTCAGCTCTGTTGCGATGATTTTGGGCATGATTAACTTGTTGGGTCTTGAAGGAGCTGCAGAGGCGGCAGCTGCCACGCTTGTCCGATAGATTCCCTCACGAATATGATAAACTTGTTTTCACCGAGGTCGATAGTACTAATGCGCATGCTGCGCGCATGGCTAAAGATCTAAATCGTTCGACCTGGATACTTGGATTGAAACAAACCGCTGCACGGGGCCGTCGTGGCCGGAAGTGGGTGAACCCAGAAGGCAATTTTTCCGCCACTCTCGTTTTGTTTGCAAACGAGTCGGAACAGACATTGGCATTACGCTCTTTTATAACATCGCTCGCCCTTTTCGATGCGTTGGTAATTGTGACCGGGCGCTCGGATCTTTTATCTCTTAAATGGCCAAATGATGTTCTTTTGAATGGTGGAAAAATTGCAGGTATTCTTTTGGAGACAATCTCTTTGGAAGCTGGCCGGAAAGCGCTTTCAATTGGGGTGGGTGTGAACCTGATTACCGCTCCAAATATGGCACAGATCGAAGGAAATGCCACACCACCTGTTTCTTTATTTTCTGTGACTGGGGTACGGGTTGCTCCAGAGCCGTTCCTGGATTATTTTGCTAGCTGCTATGCGGTTCGTGAGGCTGAGTTTTTGCGAAATGGGTTTCTTCCAATCCGAAAGGCTTGGCTTGAACATGCGGCGCGAATAGGTGAGGGCATTATAGCACGCCTGCCAAAACGTGAAATTTTTGGTCTATTTGACACAATAGATGAAAAAGGACATCTGGTGTTGAAGACACAGCAGGGCAAAGAGCTTATTGCTTCGGCTGATATATTCTTTTGAGGGACTGACACCTATGTTACTAGCAATAGATTGTGGCAATACGAACACCGTATTTTCCATTTGGAATGGAACGGAGTTTATTGCTACTTGGCGTACTTCGACACAGCATCAGCGCACAGCTGATCAGTATTTCGTCTGGCTTTCAACGTTGATGGCGGTACATAAGATTGATGCTGCTATTACGCATGTCGTGGTGGCGACCTCGGTTCCTCGCGTTGTGTTCAATTTAAGAGTTTTTTGTGACAGATACTTTAACTGTCGTCCGTTGGTGGTTGGCAAGCCCGAGTGTCATTTGCCAGTCGCGCCACGCATTGATCCGGGGACTATAGCCGGTGCAGACCGTCTCGCGAATGTTGCGGGTGCTTTTTCGCGTCATGGAGGGGATTGTATAATAGTCGATTTTGGGACAGCGACAAACTTTGACATTGTAGCCGTGGATGGTGCTTATGTCGGAGGCATCATTGCGCCAGGGGTAAATCTCAGCTTAGAAGCCCTGCACACTGGTACCGCGGCTTTACCTCATGTTGATATAACGCAGCCTGACCGTGTTGTTGGTACCAATACTGTGGCCTGTATCCAGTCTGGCATCTTCTGGGGCTATGCGGCGATGATCGAGGGCTTGATCCAGCGCGTGAAAAATGAAATTGGAAAGCCAATGATTGTTATTGGAACAGGCGGGCTGGCACCATTGTTTGATCAGATTCCTGACCTTTTCGATTTCATTGAGGAAGATTTAACTATTTTCGGGCTCACTGTGATCAATGCCCATAATCAAGGACTGGAATAAGAATGAGTGAAAATCGATTGATCTATCTGCCTCTTGGTGGGGCGGGTGAAATCGGTATGAATGCCTATATCTACGGTTATGGCCGAGCTGGCAAAGAGCGGCTGATAGTCGTCGACCTAGGTGTCACCTTCCCCGATATGGACGGATCTCCTGGTGTCGATCTCATTCTGCCAGATATCTCTTGGTTGATCGAGCGCCGCGATCTGATTGATGCGATCTTTATTACACATGCGCACGAGGACCATGTTGGAGCATTAGCTTTGTTGTGGGAAAAGCTTGGCGCTCCAGTCTATGCGCGCAGTTTTACGGCCAATATTGCCCGTCGCAAGATGTTGGAAAAAGAACAACCCGAAAGTGTCGTTAATACGGTATCAATTTGGCCTGAAATTGTGTCTGCTGGTCCCTTTGAGGTTTCTTTTGTTCCCATTTCGCATTCGATACCGGAGAGTAGTGCATTGCTGATCTCATCTGTGGCGGGTCGTATTGTACATAGTGGTGATTTTAAATTGGATAAAACACCCATTGTTGGGGAGCCATTTGATCCAGACCTTTGGCGAGAGGTCGTTCGCGATGGAGTAAAGGCCTTGGTATGTGACAGTACAAACGTGTTCTCGAGAGAGCCCGGGCGTTCTGAGGCCTCTTTGGGAGATGAGATAGAGGCCTTAGTGGCATCTGCACCTAACATGGTGGTTGCAACAACATTTGCAAGTAATGTTGCGCGGCTGAGAACTCTAGCAGAGGCGGGAGAGCGGGCGGGGCGGTCAATTTGTCTTATGGGTCGTGCAATGCGCAGAATGGTTGATGCGGCGATCGAAACCGGTGTTTTGACTCGGTTTCCCCAATTTGTTAGTCCAGAACAGGCCAAAGATATACCTCGTGAGTACCTAATGTTGCTGGTTACTGGTAGTCAGGGAGAACGGCGCGCGGCTAGTGCGCAACTGTCAAACGGCAAATTTCAAGGGCTTGAGCTTAAAGAGGGAGATCTCTTTCTATTTTCATCTAAAACTATTCCGGGTAATGAGCGGAGTGTTATTCGTATTATTAATCAGCTTTCAGAGAGGGGAGTTGATGTGGTGGATGACTCTCAGGGTATTTATCACGTTTCGGGTCATGCGAATTGTCCCGATATCAAAGCTATGCACGATTTAGTAAAACCTCAAATGGTAATCCCAATGCACGGAGAGCACCGACATTTGCGGGAACATTGCAAAGTGGCTAAGCAAAGTGGAACAAAGTCATTAATTTGTGTCAACGGGATGATGGCAGAAATTTCTGGGAACGAACCGCGTATTGTGGATTATATTGATACTGGCCGTGTATATCTTGACGGAAGGGTCCAATATGGTGCGATGGATGGCATTGTGCGCGATCGGATTCGCATGGCTCTGAATGGTATAGTGATTGTAAACATTGTGATTGATGATGAAAATGACCTTTTGGGAGAACCTTGGGTCGAACTGCGTGGTTTACCAGAAATGGGCTCTTCAGATTCTTCACTTGTCGATATTTTAGAGGAAGACCTAAGTCAGTATCTGGGTCGCGCAGGGCTGAAAATACTAAGAGATGATGACGCCGTTGAGGCAGGGCTGGTCAAGATTGTGCGACAGGCGTGTCTTTCTGAGATTGGAAAAAAGCCGGAAGTCAGCGTAATTGTAAGCCGTTTTTCCTAAAGACTAAATAGAGCGGCTGTGACCTTGCGGGGGGGCTAGAATATAATAAAGATATCGCACAAAGTTAGTCTGAAAGAGCTTAGGACTTATGGTTCGACCATACGCTCTTGGAAGCTTAGTGCGATGAAACTTGGTAGATCAGGTCCCATGCCAACCACTGTTTTATCGGGTTTCGCTGCATTATTTTGCTTATTGTCTTTATTATTACTCTTCGGTTTGTTGCGCTGACGACCATTTCGCTCTCGCAGGTTTGGCTTGGGCTGAGTATGAACTTGCTTTTGCTCTGTTTCCTCAACAGATGCTGACGCAATTGGTTCTTTGCTTGTAGCAACAGGGTTTTCAAGGCGCGGTATTTCAGCCCGTAGCAACTTTTCAATTGCATCAAGGTTTTTGCTATCCCGCGGTGCTGACATCATCATGGCCTTGCCATCTCGGCCTGCACGGCCCGTTCTGCCAATCCTGTGGACGTAATCTTCAGCATTTGTTGGTACATCAAAGTTGAACACATGACTCACTGATGGAATATCAAGTCCACGAGCTGCAACATCTGAGGCTACGAGAAACTGGAGTTTTCCATCCCGAAACCCATCCAAAGTCGCAGTTCTTTGAGATTGATCTAGATCTCCATGTATAGGTGAGGCGTCATAACCGTGTTTTTTAAGCGATTTGGCACAAGTATCAACATCTGACTTGCGGTTGCAGAATATGATTGCATTTGTGCAGTTTTCACCTTCCGCATCTATTAAAGCCCTCAGTATGTTTCGTTTCGCACTACCTTCTTGGTCGCGTCGTTTGGATTGGAACAATACTACACTTTGTTCAATCGTTTCTGATGCCGAGGCTTGTCTGGCGACTTCAACTCGTTTGGGGCCCGAAAGGAAAGTATTCGTAATACGTTCAATTTCAGGTGCCATTGTTGCACTAAAAAACAAAGTCTGACGTGTAAAAGGAGTAAGCCCAAAAATACGCTCAATGTCGGGTATAAAACCCATATCTAGCATTCTATCGGCCTCATCAACAACCATAACCTGAACGCCGGTTAGCAATAATTTACCACGCTCAAAATGATCTAGGAGTCTTCCTGGTGTTGCTATCAAAACATCGACTCCGCGGTCAATTAGAAGGTCCTGTTCTTTGAAACTTACACCACCGATCAAGAGCGCTTTGCTCAGGCGCAGGTGTTTGCTGTAAGTATCAAAATTTTCAGCCACCTGCGCTGCGAGTTCGCGCGTCGGGCACAACACTAAAGATCGCGGCATCCGTGCACGGGCGCGACCTCGTGCAAGGACATGGATCATCGGTAAGGTAAAGCTAGCCGTTTTTCCTGTGCCGGTTTGAGCGATGCCTAATACATCCTTGCCTTCAAGTGCTGCCGGTATGGCCCCTTGTTGAATAGGCGTTGGTTCAGAATAACCAGCCTCTTTGATGGCTTTAAGAATTTTTGGGTTAAGATTTAGATCCGCAAAATTTGTCATTCGTATCCAGTAAGATGATTTTACGGTGCCCTTTGGCACGCAATAACGGCCGTCTTATTTGCCGCGTCGTCAACTGAATTTCGTTTAGCGGATTTAACTATATTAAGCAATGCTAGCTTTTAATTGCTTAATGGGCGTAACATTGTTGCACTCATTATCCAAAAAAATTGCAATATCTATGGAACGAAATTTATATGGTTATTCTCCAGGATCATGTGCTTTTTCGGATTGTTTGGAAAAGTGCGGTCAAAGATTGAGAATATAACTAAATTTTAAGCAAAAAATTTGACCTGTTATCGCGCATTTGAAAAAAATGTTCTCCTGACGGTGATAAACTGCAGCTAGAGACGATCCAATTCATGTGCACATTTTTTTGAAGGCAAGGTTATTTGCTCTTTGCTCTATTGGAAATTGGAATTATGCTTGGTGCTCTTATTTTGAGAGGTGCAGGATATGACTTTTACTTGCGCGAACTCTGATTGTGAAGTAATGGGCAGGCCGCAATGCGAACTGGCGCGTAGCCTTACTTTAGGCGGTGCACATATAAAATCGTACTTAGCGAAATGGAAAATGCATTAAATTTAAAGGTTCGAACTATGGACGAGTTGCTAGGGATATTGGACGTTTTGAACTTGCCGCTGTTTGGTGACTTTTGGCATCGCCGTTTTCGTACCCAATAAATGCATTCGTAGGGATAATCTTGGTATGACGCGCCGGGCGAAAGACTTCGATAAGGTTAAGCGATGGTGCAGAGTCATATTTTTTTTAGCGCCAACATTCACTTTCGGATAGTCTGCAGAAAAATTTGGAGATCTTCAAACATGAAATGATAATCATTATTATAAATACTGAACGAAAGATATTTTAGATACATTTTAAAAATATCTAGGTTTGTTCTAGGTGGGTAAATTGATGATAACTAGACCATCATTTCTTTGGTTGCGGTTAAC
>CAJWEI010000062.1 GCA_913031285.1 uncultured Alphaproteobacteria bacterium
GACCCTGCCTCATTTTTTGAGAGCCACACCCCGCCCCAATCACCATTGACCTCTTTGGACTTCAACAAGTCAGAATTGACGACATGAATTGCTGGAACGGTGGCAAGGAAAATTGAAGAGGCAGTCTTTAGGTTAAAAACGACAGTGTGACTGTCTGGCGCTTTTGTCGAACCAGGCTCGATTGATTTTGAGAAAAGCGAAAAAGCACCTTTCTTTAAAGCTAAGATCCTCTCGATTGAATACACCACATCTTTTGCTTCGACAGGCGATCCATCATGAAAAGTGGCGCCTTTTCTTAGTTTGAATGTGTATGTTTTACCGTCAGCAGAAATATTATAGCTCTCCGCAAGCCAAGGGGTAAGCTTAGGCGGGTTATCCAACCACCGCATTAACCCGTCATACATATTGAGGCGTGAAGCAACGCGACCAACATCGTAGATTGCATGCGGGTCCAGAGTGTCGTATGGTGACGAATTGGCAAACACAAATTTACTCTTTGCCATCCCATCCGTCGGTATTCCAACCAAACTCATTGCTGTCAAGGCAACAGACAGCGTTAGAGCTTTGAAAGTTTTCAAATACTTCATTTCATTCTCCTTTTTTGTTTTGCCTACGTCTTTGTTCTAAAATAAAACTCATCTGTTCCACTGAAAACCGTCAATGATGAAATCTTGCCCTGTTATAAAACAAGGCTCAGAGAGGCAAAGAAAACCAACCAATTCAGCAACGTCTTTGGGCGTACCGACACGCTTAGCCGCAATCCCTTTTATTAGTTCTGCCTCCCGGTTCACAATCACAGGATTTTTTGCTACCTCAGTTTTAATCAAACCCGGACAGATTGCATTGATAAGAATCTGTGGCCCCAATTCTTTTGCCAAAGCTCTCGTCATGCCGATGATGCCCGCTTTTGCAGCAGCATACGCAAATTTTGACACTGCTGCCGTTACACCACCACTGTGGGCATTGAGGGATGACATTGACACTATCCGTCCACCACCACCGCTCAGCATAAATTCAGCAGACGGCTGAATCCAATTGAAACAGCTTTTCAAGTTTATGTTGATTGTCTGATCCCACTGGTCTTCTGTAATCTCTCCTATGCCAACTGGCATTGACTTTCCAGCATTATTGACCAACACGTCCAGTCGCCCAAAATGGGTATGAACGTCACGAACGACATCTGCTGCAACTTGATGATCTGCAACATCTGCAGAAAACGTAATACATTGCGATCCTAATTTACGTATCTCATCTGACGTGGATTTCATCTCTGGCTCGAGAAGATCAATTAGGACAATGTTGCAGCCGCTTCGCGCCAAACGGAGTGCGCAACCCCGTCCAATACCCCTGGCGCCACCGGTGACAATTGCTACTTTTTGATGATCTCTCACCCTGACAAAGCTCCCTAAATTAAATAACTACACAAAAATATTGACAGCCGACTAATTTATAAGTCAATACAATATTCACATATGTAACTAATGGTTCATATATGTGAATATATTGCTTGTATAATTTAGGAAAATTCAAATTGACCACTGCCGTAAAATCAGCCGTAAGAACGCTCAGAATACTTGAGCTTTTCTCTAACATTAACAAAGAGCTAACATTAAAAGATGTCTCAAAGGCTTTGGCGCTACCGAAGAGTTCTACATACATGCTGCTATGCACACTCGTCGAAGAGCAATATTTAGAGGAGACCACCCACGGCGCTTATAAAATCTCAGATTTTGCGTCAATTAGTCAAAGCTGGATTGGTGGTTGGGCCGGCATGATTCGCCGTGCAGCAGCTCCTGAAATGGATCGATTGCTAGAACAATTTGGTCATAGTGTTGTTCTGGGCCGCCTCACCAAATCTTTTGATGTTCAAATTATAGAAGCCCGTCAATCAGTTTCAGAAATGTCATACAGAGTTGGCGAGAAGCCAACAATCCCATCTTGGTGCTCATGTATGGGGCATGCAATGCTCTCAAAAATGCCAGAGCAGGAAATAAAATTTTACTTGAAAACATTGAATCGCAAAAAGTTCACTCCGAAAACCACTACATCAGCCAGAGACATAATGCTGAAACTAAAACAATGGCACCTCTGCGGCTACGCTCTCAACATAGATGAGCGGATTGACGGTGCAAGTGGTATTGCTGTTCCAATCCTTAATCTGAACCTTAAACCAGTAGCAGCGATCAATATAGTCATGCTTACCCCGCGGTTTCACGCTCAAAAAAGTGAAATAATTAAGGCGCTAAAATCTGCGGCGGAAAACATAGAGAGATCTATCTTTTTACCCACGGTCAACACCACACCAGAGATAAAATCATGGCTTATCGGATAGCAGTAGATATCGGCGGCACATTTACAGATTTTTGTGTTTTTGATGACACAACAAAGCAGCTCACAACATTAAAAGTCTTATCACAACCGACAAAGCCAGGCTCAGAAATCTTAAATGGCTTAACAGAACTCTCCAAAATGTTTGATTTTAGCCCTGAAGATGTGGCTTGGTTCAGCCACGGGACCACCGTTGGGGTAAACACCGTTATCCAACGCACCGGAGCAGTATTAAGTTTACTTGTCACTGAAGGTTTTGAAGATGTTTTAGAACTTGCCAGGCTTAAAGTCCCTGACCCTTACAATATTTTTTCTCAACGACCCACGCCCCTTGTTCGAAGGGACCGTGTTTATGGGGTTGAGGAGCGCACATCAAAAGACGGCGCAATATTAAAATCAATCGACAGTCAGTCTGTGAAAAATGCTGTTTTACGCGCTAAAAAAGATGGCGCCGACACCATTGTAGTTGCCCTTTTACACAGTTACGCAAACCCTGAGAATGAACAAAGGGTTCGAGACATAGTAATGTCAGAGGCGCCAGATTTAGAGATTACTCTCTCCTCTGATGTTTGGCCGGTAATTAGGGAGTATGAAAGAACTGTAACCGCAACTGTTGCTGGATACATCCAAAGGCGCGTCGCAAATTACCTCACTGCTTTTCAAACTGCTCTCAAAACCGCAAATGTTCCTGCATTGCCACTTATTGGAAAATCTAATGGCGGCGTTATGTCGGCGGAACTTGGCAAACGCGATCCAATTTCGATGTTGTTGTCAGGTACCGCTGCAGGAGTAATTGGGGCTTCAAATGTGGCAAGTGGGGTGAATCGTTCACACGTGCTTAGCTTTGATGTTGGCGGAACTAGTGCAGACCTTGCGGTAATTTTGGACGGTGCTCCTGCTTATAGCAGTGGAGAAATGGTAGGAGAGTTTCCAATTTATGTTCCCACAGTGTCGGTTACTTCAATAGGTGAAGGCGGTGGTTCAATTGCATGGATTGATGACTTTGGAGTATTGAAGGTTGGTCCAGAAAGTGCTGGCTCAAACCCCGGTCCCGCATGCTTTTGTTTGGGCGGCACAAATCCAACGATTACAGATGCGTTCGCTGTCTCGGGATTCCTAGTCTCTGAAAATTTGGGATACGGTTCAGTGAGTTTGGATATCAATAAAGCCCAACAAGCGATTTCGGTAATCTCACAGAGGCTAGGAAAGGGGAACTCCGAGGTAGCGGAGAGCATTATAAATATCGCTGTATCAGGAATGTTTTTAGAAACATCAAAACTTCTCTCGAGAAGGGGTGTGGACCCTCGGCACTTTTCATTGGTTGCATTTGGCGGTGCAGGGCCAATGCTTGCTTGTCACTTAACACGTGATTTGGGGTTGGCTGAGGTTATTGTTCCACTGACACCTGGAGTTTTGTCTGCGTATGGCGGCCTAATTGCAGATGTAAAAAATGATTTCATCAGAACAGTCTTTGTGAATGTTGATGCTGGTGAATTGAGTGTAATTATTGAAGTCGCTGAAACGCTTGAACGGGAAGCTTTAAATTGGCTTCATAAGGAACAGGGCTTTGATGGTGAAACACAATTAAGCTGGTCGACTGACATAAGGTACCGAGGGCAGTCGTATGAAATTGAAACCACCTTAACCAGAGCCTCTATTTTCTCGGCTGATGCTGGCAGTATTCTTAGCGCTTTCCATCGCGAACATCATAAAGTCTATGGCCACTCTGATGAGAAGGCAGAGGTTCAGATTGTGAACCTCAGGCTTGTTGTTACCGGCTTAGTCCCAAAACCAAGCATTCCAAAAATCAAAGAGCGCAAAGCTGAAGCAAAACCAGAAAAATACACCAAAGTCTTTGTCGATGGTGCGCTTCAAAATACTGCTGTTTTCAATCGAACGAAATTGCGGCCAGGGCACCGTTTTTTGGGCCCAGCAGTTGTTATCCAAGATGATACTACAACAGTAGTTTTGCCGGGTTTTAAAGGTTACATCGACGGCTCACAGAATATCATTCTAACTCCATGTGAGGCTAACAATGACAATTGATAAAGTAACGCTCGAAATTCTGAAGAACCACACACGTGCTGCAGCCGAAAGCATGGCCTACACGCTCTACAGGACTGCTCATTCCACTTTTGTTAAAGAAACAGAGGATTTTACAACAGGCCTAACAACTGCTGATGGTGAAACTTTTGCTACGCCTACAGAACTGGGCGCAACATGGTTTGTTGGGCTTAACTATGGCCGCGCAATTAAGATGATAGATAATTATCGTCCCGGCGATATATGCATTACAAATGACCCATACTCAGGATTTGTATGCACTCACCCACCGGATATGCATATCTGGAAACCAATCTTTTATCAAAGTGAAGTTGTTGCTTTCTCGGTGGGACATATCCACAACACAGATGTTGGAGGGGCGGTTCCGGCGTCACTATCAAGATCATTGTCTGAAGTTCACCAAGAAGGTATAAGGATACCTCCGACAAAAATCCTTACAAATGAAGGGGTAAATCAGGAAATCCTTGATATTTTCCTTAAAAATGTCCGGGCACCAGAACAGAACTGGGGAGACCTCAAAGCTCAAATTGCAGCTTGCAACACGGGTGAACGCAAGGTGCAAGAAATGATCAAAAGATTTGGAATTGAGACCTTTCGGGAGGGCATTCCAGAACTGCTAAATTATGCAGAGAACCAGGCCCGCGCGATTGTAAGAAACCTGCCAAATGGTAAATATGAATTTTGGGACTATATTGATGAGGATGCCGTAAATGGTTGGCCGTGTAGAATCAAACTTACTCTAGTCATAGAGGATGAAACACTTGTTCTAGACTTTACAGGTTCTGATCCCCAACTTGAAAGCTCAATGAATATTCCAACAGGCGGCGACTCACGCCATGTCCTTGTTCTTGTTGGGGTTGTTTATGTGCTTTATTCTCTCGACCCAAAACTTTATTTAAATTCCGGCATCACGCGTATTTGTAAATGTATTCTGCCATCTGGCACTATGGTTAATCCAGAATTCCCAGCTGCTGTTGGAATGCGTACGTTGTCATGTAACAGGCTTCACGGATTAACATTTGGTGCTTTTGCTCAAGCTGCCCCTGAGAGGTTAATGGGGGCCCCCGCAAGTGGCGGCCCGATAATGAATGTGAACACTACGGACATCAAAACTGGAAGAAGAATAATGGCTGCAATTAACCCAATGACTGGTGGCTCTGGAGGTTGCGCTGATGGGGATGGCAATGATGGATCTGGCGCAAATCAAGGGTTTTTAAAGAACACGCCGACCGAAGTGAACGAAGTAGAGGCTGGAATTCTAGTCCACCGTTATGGGTTAATGAAAAATTCTGCTGGCCCAGGAAAACACCGCGGAGGGCTTGGCACGGAAATGGTCTTTGAAGCATTAGCACCAAATACTAAAATAACGGCAAGAAACAGAGACCGCACAAGGTTCGCCGGCTGGGGTATTGTCGGTGGAAAAGCTGGTGCTGCATCTGCTTTTATCCGAAACCCTGGAAAAACTAATCAAATAAACCTTGGTAACACAGACATAGTCACTGTTGATCCCGGGGACATAATATATGTGAGCTGTGGCGGCGCTGGCGGCTGGGGGGCCCCAACTGAGCGTGATCCCAAAGCAGTATTGCACGATTTTAAGTGCGGCTGGATTACAAAGCAGCATGCCAAGGAAATATACGGAGTGGTCATTAGCGAGGGCAGTGTCGATAAAAAAGCAACAACAGCCTGCCGTGAAATCAAGAAGTCTGAAAGTAGTCACAATCCTTCGGATGGCTTTTACAATGTTTCCGTTTCACAACAAGACTTTGAAAAAGTATGGACCAAGCAAAATTACGACACACTCACTGAAAGTTTGGCTAAACTGCCCATCAGTTGGCGCTTTTTTGCAAAACACCAAATTTTCTCTGCAATAGCAAAAATACCTGATAATGACCCTGGCAAGTTAGATGGGACCATTGTTCAAACGGAATTTAATACTTTACTGAAACGATTCCCAGATCTCAGAAACCACATAGAGGCTTGATGCAAAACTAACCAAGGTATAAAGCGAATGAATATACAGTTCGAAGGACAAACCATTTTAGTGACTGGTGCAGTTAGGGGAATTGGAAAAACAATTTGCCACCGCTTTGCCGAACTTGGGGGAAACGTCTGGGCGGCTGATATTGAAGAAGACCTGCTACCTACTGTTGTTGAGGGCGTTAGTGAAATAATTGCTTCTCGAATTAAGACTGTCTCAGTTGATGTTACGAAACCAAAAATAGTTCAACGACTTGTTGAGGATATACAAAATAAGTCTCTTACCGGAGCGGTTGATATAATAGTCCACTCTGCTGGTGGAGTTAGATCAAGGTCAAAAACAGCTATTGAGAAAGTTTCAGACTCTGATTGGCGGGCAATCCAAGCCGTTAATGTGGACGGTGCTTTTAACCTAGCACGGGCTGTTGTGCCAAAGATGAAGAACGTAAAACATGGTCGGATTATAATAATATCAAGCCGTGCAGGTATCGGCGTTTCACTCACAGGCATCCAAAGTTATGGGACCGCAAAAGCTGCACAAATAGGACTGGTGAAACAACTTTCAGCTGAGTTAGGTCAATTTGGTATCACAGTAAATTCTGTAGCCCCTGGTTTCATGCCAACAAGCCCAGACTATGTCAGACAGTGGGACTCATATGGAGACGCGAAGCAAAAAGCGATGGTTGAAAATATTGCTATGCGACGCATTGGAGAGCCAAACGACATCGCCAATGCAGTTATTTTCTTTGCTTCAGATTTTGCAGGGTGGATAACAGGCCAAACACTGGCAGTAACGGGTGGGCCATAAAATGCCAAACCAGTCAAAAAGGGTTTCGATAGCTGTCGATATCGGAGGAACTTTTACAGACATTGTTTTAGCCGATCAATCAACAAATTCTTTTTTTGTTACAAAAACAAGCTCAACCCCTAACAACCCAGCTGTGGGGTTTTTTGAAGCGGTAGATTCTGTCCTTAAACTCAGCAATGTCCACAAAGAAGACATTGAAATAGTTTTTCACGGTTCAACCGTTGCCACGAACGCAATTCTCGAAAATAAAGGAGCTAAAACAGCCCTAATCACAAGCAGGGGGTTTCGGTATGTTCTGGAAATTGGTCGTGCCGAGATACCTCGAGAAGCAAATCTCTACGGATGGATAAAACCAAAAAGGCCTGTGCTTCCAAGGGATATTTTTGAAATTGATGAGAGAATTCGTAGTGATGGCACTGTGGCGAAGCATTTGGATCAGATGGATCTTGAGGCAATCGGCACAAACATCTCAAAAGGGGGTTATGAAGCGGTAGCCATCTGTTTAATGCACAGCTACCTTAATGACGTCCATGAACAAATAGTGAACCACTTTTTAACGAAAAGGTTTCCTTGCTTAGAGGTTTCAAGGTCAAGTGTTGTCTTACCTGTGTTCCGGGAATATGAGCGCACCATGACAACAGTAATGAATGCGATGGTCCAGCCACTTGTTGGCAAATATATTGGCCAACTCGAAGCGGGGTTGAAAGAACGCAACATTCAAGCGCCCATGCTGATAATGAAATCAAACGGTGGAGTTTTTCCACCAACAGAAGCAGCGCACTCTGGTGCTCATATGGCTTTGTCGGGCCCAGCAGCTGGAACTATAGGCGCTGCATATCTCGGTAGTTTATGCAAAATTAAAGATATGATAACAATCGATATCGGGGGAACCAGCGCTGATATATCACTAATTCGAAATGGTCAAGCGGCTGTAACTACCACTTCCAAAATCAATGAATTACCACTCTCTCTACCGGTTGTTGATATTCATACAATTGGAGCTGGAGGAGGATCTATTGCCAGCATTTCAGAAAGCGGTGCAATTCTTGTTGGGCCCAAAAGTGCCGGCGCATATCCTGGGCCAGCGGCCTACGGAAAAGGGGGGCTGCAACCAACCGTAACTGATGCAAATTTAGTTCTTGGACGGCTGCCCCAAAAACTTTTAGACGGTCAAGTGGAACTGAGCACAGATGCTGCACAGCATGCAATACAAGAACATATAGCTAATCCACTTGGAATTTCAGTTCAGGCAGCAGCTATCGGCATTTTGGCTATAGTCAATGAAACTATGAATAATGCGTTAAAACTTATGACAGTTGAACGCGGGCTGAATCCAAAAGATTTTACGCTTGTAGCATTTGGGGGAGCCGGACCTGTTCACGGCGGTGAACTAATACGTCTTTTGGGATGTCAAAAACTTTTGCTACCACGTTATCCTGGGATATTATGCGCAACCGGCCTTTTATCAACGGACCTCAAGTACGACTTTGCTACAACTCGTGTCCAGAGATCAGGAAAATACAATGAAAAAGAAGTCCTGGAAATATTCGATAAGCTCTCTGATCAGGCACGAAGCAAACTGTTGCAAGATAAATTAAAAGGAGACGCCTACGAATTAAAACGAAGTGTTGATCTTCGTTACGCAGGTCAAGGAACAGAACTTACCGTTCCCTTTTCTGACAAAACACCAATAAAAGCTTCAATTGAATCAGCAATAAATGAATTTCATAGATTCCACAGAGAACTATATAATTTTGCAGATAAAAATGCTGGTGTGGAACTGATCAATTTTCGTATCACGGCGACAAGTCCTATTCAACATGTTCCGCCTCCGAAAATACCTAAAGCTAAACTGCCACAACCGCCACAAAGTACTTTTAGGTATGTTACCCTAAACGCAAATGGCCCACAAAAAGTTCCCGTGTGGAAAAGGGAAACGCTCTTTTGCGGTCATAGTATTGATGGCCCAGCAGTTATCGATCAACTCGACACTACTTCAATAATTTTGGCTGGTCAAAAAGCTGAGGTCGACAAGTGGGGGAATATAATGATTTCTGAGGTGTTGAGATGAGTATGGCATTCGAGGACGCCAATCAGCGTTTCACTGTTGAATTGATCAAGGGTGCGATGAATGCCACACGTCGTGAAATGGAGGCATTGATAACACGAACAGCAATGTCCCCATTTATTAGAGAGAAAAAAGATTTTTTCACAGCAATCTTAAACGCCAAAGGTGAACTTGTCGTATCAACCAGCCTTACGCTTGCAGGAAATCTTGTTGATGAAATACTTGAGATCTATCCGATCACAAGTATGCAAAATGGTGACCTATATTGGTACAATGACCCGTATGCCACGAAGGGTGCAGTCAGTCATTTGCCTGACATGGTGTTTATTATGCCCGTTTTCTCGCAATCTGAAATTGTTGCATTTGTTGAGTGCTGGGGACATCTCTGGGATATCGGCGGCGCAGTTCCAGGGTCAATAAGTCCTAAAGCAAAATCAGTCTTCGAAGAGGGTATTATGATCCCCCCTGTAAGAGTTATTCAGGCTGGCAAACGAAATGAGGAAGTTTTTAGAATTTTCACTCATAATTCACGATTTCCCGGTATGTTGGAAGGGGATCTAAATAGTCTAATGGCTGCATGCCAACTTGGAAAAAAACGTGTGGAAGAGTGCATTAAAGTTCACGGGACCGAGGCACTGCTCCTGGCCTTTGAGACGACAATTTCGCAAACCCAATACGCACTCGAAAGCCAAATTAAAAAATTAATCCCTGAGGGTAAATGGGCCTTTCGTGATCGAATAGACAGCGACGCTGTTTCTGAGAGAGGCTATTTTGTTGATGCCGTCCTTCAACATAAAAATTCAGAGTTAACAATAGACTTCACACAAACTGACCAACAAGCCGATGGGCCTATAAATTT
Source organism: uncultured Alphaproteobacteria bacterium (assembly GCA_913031285.1). Classification (GTDB taxonomy): domain Bacteria; phylum Pseudomonadota; class Alphaproteobacteria; order Rhodobacterales; family Rhodobacteraceae; genus LFER01. Next base: position 10,108 of record CAJWEI010000062.1, read on the forward strand.
CATTATGGATGAGTCAGTTCCAAAATTCATGCTTGGCTTGTATTTAACGCGTGACATGCCCGGCATTATAATGAATGCCGGGTTTGTCCGTGCTCTCGGAGAAATAAAAACAGCTCCTGGGACTTTGTTATCTCCACTCTCGCCAGCACCTTTGGGCTTAAGGTCTCATTCTATGTTCCGTGTTAATAGCGCCATTTTTGGTTGCTTGGTGCAAGCTATGAATGGTCAAGGGTCAGCAGCTTCGTGCGTTTATGTGCTCTATTATTTAAGGGGTAAAAAGCCCAGTGGCGGAGAAGAACTCTGCATTGAGGGTTTGTCCGTGGGTTATGGCGCAAGAAATTTTGCTGATGGGCTTGATGCTGTTTACTATGTGGCTCAAGAAAATTATCCAATAGAATTCGCCGAAATGGAATTTGGTTTAGAAATTGAACAATTTGGTGTTCATTGTGACTCGGGCGGTGCCGGCAGGTACCGAGGGGGGTGCGGCATAATCCGCGATGTAAGGGTGCTTCTTGATCAGATGACCCTTGGAGTACGGATTGACAATTGTCGTTATCCAGCATTCGGTGCAAACGGGGGACTATCCGGAATGCCAGGCAAAGTAATAATAAATCCAGGCTGCGGCAATGAAACAGAGATTAAGCCTCTGAGCGACGGAACAATCGTTCACAAAGGTGACCTTATCCGAATAATAACTCCAGGTGGAGGAGGTTGGGGCTGTCCGTTGGACAGGCCTCCCAATGACGTTTTGGATGACTTCCTTGACGGCTACATATCTGCAAGGAATGCCGAGCAACAATATGGCGTCGTATTTACGGCTGACCAAACAAAAGTAAATTGGGATGAAACTGAAAAACTGAGAGCTAGTCAAACTCGGCCAGCGGAAATGTTTCATCGCGGGTGTTATTACAATGCTGAGGCTGACCGTATAGCTGACTTAAACTGAACAAAAATTTATAACTTCCCCGGCCATTCATCACCCTGAAGCTCGGTGTCATCATATTCCAACAAGCTGTTGAAATGAGTGTCAGCATCCTCAACAAAAAGAGCTGACACCACAGATCTTGCCAGACGCTCTGCTCCAAAGCTCGCGTGGGGAATATCGTTGGCCAAATTTCCCAGTGATAATTGGGCCGCATGATTGAAGCACCTTATCCGGCTAATTGCCGCTGCCCTCTCTTCATTCTTGGCTTTAAAACCAAAGTCTTCAGACAAATATGGGAACGCGCGCCACTCTTCTTGTTTATCGTGCCAAACAGAAGGTGGCATAACATTCTTCCACAACAATATTTCGTCAGAAAAACCTGAGAGAGCATCATTTGAACCAACATCAATACCAAACCCTGTAGCGAGGATTACTTTGTCAAAATTTTGCGAAAATCCATTTGCTAATAACCTTAACTGGGTCCCATTTTCTTCAATTTTATCGATCTCAATTCCAGTAACCAGTTCTATTCCCAGACCTGCGACACGTTCCACAGTATGCTTTGGGGGTGATATTCGGGTTTTGGTTATGTGTCTAAGCCACTCAAGCTTTTGCCTGTCAGACAAACGTGGGAAACCCTCAGCAAACCCTGCCGTTACTGTATATTTCATTTTGTTAAGCCTTGGAACTTTGGGCGCTCTGCCCAATAATGTGACTTTGGCACCTGCCTCTGCCAGAGTTGCAGCATTATCAAATGCAGATGCGGCCAAGCCAACAACGGCTATCTCTTTGCCAGCCATAGAGGAGAAATCACACACTTGAGACGAATGTACAACCCGCCTGTCGCCGATAAATCTAAGGAATGCGGTTGGATACCTCCGCCTTGCCAAACCCTCTCTGCCGTTGGCAAGAATAACCTGCCTAACAAAAATTTTATGTTGATCTCCACTAGCCCCAACAATTTTCACAGTAGCATAATCATCGTGGGGATTGATTTCAGTGACTTTTGTTCCAAACTCAACGTGGGCATGGGTTACACTTGCGTACCAATCAAGATACTCAGCCCACTCTTCCCGGCTCAAATACTCAATATCTTCCCAACTACGGTGGTGAAACCTCGCATGCCACCAAGCTTGTGGTGTCAATAAGCTGTGGCCAAGAGCAGGACCAGTAAGTTTTTTTCCAGACCTTAATAATTCCATTCGAGCATAAGTGCGCCAAGGCCCCGTATAGCCTTCCTGACTCTGATCAATTTGGCGTATATTAAAAACGCCAAGACGCCGTAGAGCAAAACCAGCCGCCAAACCATTCATTCCAGCACCCACCACAAGCACATCGGTCAGTGCCTCTCCATTTGGCCCATTGCGCACAGGAACAACGGATTTTTTTGGAAGATCAAGAAGAGTGAAGCTCTCAGCGATAGATTTTTCGAGGATGTCTAATGATTCTATCATTAACCAACCTGCTCCTCTCCGAGGTCCCAGTATAATGCTGTCATTATTTGCAGCGCTTCCCTGCAAACTGGCATAAGGATGTGCTCGTTCGGAGCGTGTTGACTACAACCAGAATATGAATGCGGTATCCAAATTGCAGGCAACCCGAGCAAATCAGTGAAAAGGTCATTACAAATCGAGCCACCCATTTGTGGTATGATTACTGGTTTCTGGCCAGTTGTTTTACCCATAGAGGCGGCAATTCGCGTTACCCAACCATTGTCGGGCTCTGTCCTGCTAGCTAAATACCCCCCCCTGTTTTCATCAGGTGGATCTTCAATTGTAACATTCGTAAAGCCCCTATCATCTAGGTGCTGACGCAGAGCTGTTAATGCGTTGATATAATTTGTACCGGCAATATACCGGAGTTGGCAGTTAGCACGCGCCGAAGGAGAAACAGCATTTACCGGCCGTGCAGGATTACCAGATGTCATCGCGAGAACACAGAAATTATTCCACGCATATACATTTTCAGCTGCTGTCAGCCCGGGTTCACCCCACAAGTCATCTGGAACTGGGCCTGAGGGTCCGGAGTCAATCACCACATCTTTTAGCAGCGCACGCGTCTCATTTTTTATTGCTGGTGGGCGCCAATCCTCAACTTCAATTCTACCACGGGAATTAGATATGCAGGCTATGGCGTTGGCTAATATTATGGCGGGGTCACTTAAAGCGCCACCCCAGTTTCCAGAATGATGACCGCCGTCTCGTAATTCACACACTAAGTCAAAATTGATTGCTCCACGTGATCCCAATGCAAGGGTCGGACGGTCTCGATGGATACGCGGACCATCAGAGGCTATAAACACATCAGCCCCAAAATCCTCCAGATTTTCTGAAATCACCTCTCTTAGCCCAAGTGAACCGTTTTCCTCCCCCGTCTCAATTAAAAATTTACAATTGAACCCAAGCTCGCCTCTGATCTCTAACACGTGTTTCAAGGCAATAATATTTATCCAATGCTGGCTTTTGTTGTCTGCCGTTCCACGGCCATAAAGTCTTTCGCCACTAATCTCTGCGCACCACGGGCTTCTTCCGTCAACCCATTGGTTTTCCATTCCTAAAATTACATCACCATGGCCATAACCCAAAATAGTTGGTAAACCGTCACCTTCTATCCGTGTTGCGAGCAAAACCGGTCCAAAGCCATCAACTGGATTTTCATACAATTTAGTTTCAAAGCCCATTTGAATAAAAATAGGCTTCATCCTCTCGTGAAGATATTTCTCGCAATGTTTTATGCCTGCTCTAGTTTGACTTTCAGTTGGAATTTTTACTAGCGCAGTCATGTCATCTAAAAAATCTCCATCATTGAAGTAATTTGTTGATCTCAAAATTGCATCTTGTCTCGACATGTTTTTTCCCTGCCTGTCAGAGTAAATATCGCTTTCGGGAGTTAAGCCCTAAATCAGTGCGTTCCACCGTCTACTGATAGAACTTGTCCAGTGATCCAGCCGGCTGCATCACTTACTAAAAAACATGCTGCTGCCGCGATGTCCTCAGGCTGACCAAGTCTGCGTGTGTGAATACGATCCAATAGTCTTTTCTGTCCTTCTTCACCATAACTCTGCCATTGTTGTATAGTTGACAGGTTTGAGAGCACAAAGCCTGGCGCTATTGAGTTAACCGTAATTCCTCTTGGTGCAAACTCTACACTAAGTTGTTTTGTGAGGCCAATTAACCCGTGCTTCGCAGCAGTATAAGCCTGAATACCGGTCAAGCTTGGCTTTAACCCAGCCCCAGAACTTATTGTTACAATTCTGCCCCAACCTTCGGCAGACATCATGGGAGCAAAATGCTTTGCAAGGAAAAATGTCGAGTCCAAGTTTGCTGATAAAACTTTGCGCCAATCCACCTCAGAAACATCAAATATTGACTGCCCAGTTTGTCCACAAACACCACCTGCAGCTGTAACCAGAATGTCAACGCCTCCAAAATTTTGACGAATATTTTGTTTCAGGGTCTCAACAGATCTCTCATTTCCTAAATCAGCAGCGAAAGAATTGAAGCCACATTCAGAAACAACGTTATCAAAATGATCTCCCGGTAAATCAGTAACTACAACCTCGGCACCGCTGGCCAAAATATAGGTTGCAATTGATTGTCCAATTCCACCACATATACCTGTGACAAGCGCAAGCCGTTTTTTATTAGTCATCTACCCATCCAATAAAAAAACACATCAGCAGACATTTTGCGCCGACCATTTTCAATGTCATGAATCAATTCAATAAGCCTATTTAATTTAGGTCTTGGAATACCGTGACGATGAGCTATTTGGGCCACCAAGCCAGGCTGATGGTCTACTTCTGTGGTTCTCTTCCTCACAACCAGATCCCTGTGAATTCCTGAGTGAGTTTTGGCAGACCTAGAATTAAATTCAGCAAGCTGCAGCATACATTTTTTCATTTCAGCGCGGGGGGCCGTTGGAGAAAAAGCTAATGGCTGAAAACCATTAAAACCCTCAGGCCGAACGCGCTCTGCAAATGCAGTGGTAATGCCCTCTTTTCCGATCTTCGCCAGAATTAAATCGGTACAAACTGATAGATAGGAATGCTGCTCTACTGAACCAATCGGAATGCAGCACCTCGGATCAGTTTTAGCCGCAGCCTCAATGTCTTTCCAGTTCATGTTCGCAACACGCATTGACTTTCAAAACCTTAAAACCTCACACAAAAACACTACATCATCATCGGGTAATACAAGCAATCAAATATGCATTCAATTCATCCCAATTTTTTGATCTAAAATTTTGAGTGAATAGCACGATGATCTTGGAAGATGGAACTGCACAATGTGAGCGGGGAACTTATTTAGCGACACTCAGCCTTCAGAAGAAAAAACGTTCAGAAGGAAATACATGGAGACCGAAATTGACGGGCCAATTCCAAAAGCAAAAAGTAACGTGCCAATCCCTGCCCCACCACCAAGAATCAAACCAACGCTTACAACAGAGACTTCTATCCCACTTCGAACTAACGCCAATGGTAAATTAGAGAGTTTTTGCAGACCAGTCATCAAACCATCTCTTGGTCCTGGCCCCAAATTTGCAATTAGATATATCCCACCACCTACCCCTGCAATCAAGACACCAGCGCAAGCTTCCAGAATTTGCAAAGGCATATAGTCAAAGCTTGGAAGTCGCAGGTGAAAAAACTCAATAACTGCCGCTACTACCAGCACGTTAAGAATGGTTCCAATACCTGGCAACTGGCGCAAAGGCAGCCACAGTAGCAAAACACACGAACTAACAACAAACGTCGCACCACCAATGGTCCAACCTGTTGCTGCCGCGACTCCATCGGCCAGAACTGTCCAAGGGCTCATTCCCATTCCAGAAACCACCAACAAAGCCTCACCAAAACCGAATAAAAATAAACCAATTAGCAGCATAAAAAGTGGTAAGGGCTCGGGGATTAACGTGAAGGTCTTTTCAGAACTCCAAAACAATCTTGGAATTTTCTTAACCTTAAATGCCTCAAACATAACCATCGTCTTTGACTCTCGTTTTCAAAGAATTAAAAAAACATAGATATGTTGGGCCAGCTTGTGACTTTGGGCGAGCTTTTTATTCACCTAAACTTACACTATCAGGCTCAAAATGTGGCTCAATATTCTGCGCTTTAAGCAGTAGTTAGTGTAAAGTTTTGATGAATTTGAAACATTAGAGGTGACTTTAAATGACCGTACCCAGCTTGATTCAACCATTAAAGTTAAGAGATGTCGAATTCCCAAACAGAATAGTTCTATCACCAATGCAAATGTATGCAGCGCAAGCAGACGGGAAAATGACAGACTGGCATATGGTTCACTACGGAAAATATGCTTATGCAAAGTTTGGCACCATTTTTACCGAGATCCTTTGTGTCGAAAAGCGAGGCAGAAGCACTTACGCAGACGCAGGTATTTGGAACGACAATCATATTAAAAAATTGCAAAAAATTGCGTCTTTCATTCGCTCGCAAGGAAGCGTTCCGGCGGCTCAGATTGGCCATTGTGGCCCAAAATCCGCTAGACAAAGACCATATGATGGCCTGCAACCTCTCAAGAATCGTAATAACGATATTGAGCCAGCTTGGGAAATCATATCATGTAGCGGAGTTGCCGCCGCACCAGGCTATGACACTCCGACCCCACTTACGAATGCTAACGTTAAGTTGTTGATCAAAAAATTTGGTAATGCAGCTAGGCGGTGTCATTTAGCGGGATTTGATGTCCTCGACGTTCACGCCGCTCACGGTTACCTAATTCATTCTTTCTTATCGCCACTGAGCAACTTTCGGGCAGATCAGTACGGTGGAACACAATTTAACAGGAACCGATTTGCAATAGAAATTGCTCAGGAAATTCGTAAATATTGGCCTGAAAATAAACCTCTATTCTTCAGACTTTCATGCATTGATCGCTTTCCAGGAGGCCTAAAGCTAGAAGATACCATCGAACTAGCCAAGGATCTTAAAAAAGCTGGGGTAGATTTGATAGACTGTTCATCTGGAGGCATAAAAGGCCCAAATTCGTTGTTTAGCCTGGCTTCTCAAAAGCCACCAACACCGGGTTTCCAAGTGCCTTTTGCTGAACAAATAAAACAAAAAGCCAATATTGCCACGATGGCTGTTGGGATGATTTCCGAACCCCAGCATGCAAATAGAGTAATTGAGAGTGATCAAGCAGATCTGGTTGCGTTAGGGCGTGAAGCCCTAATGAATCCCAATTGGCCACTGCACGCTATGCGTGAGTTAACTGAGGATAAAAATTTCGATAGCTGGCCACCAAATTCAGGCTGGTGGCTGGAGGTCCGACAGAGAATGCTAAACTCTTCTGACCCAAATGACTGGAAAGTTGGCCTCGCAGCCAAAAACACACCCGGTGCAAATTAAATCATTCTGAAATGGGAGAGCACTTCAGTAACTCTGGCGGGACGGCAAAAGCAGGTATTGCTGACACTAGGCTATTGGAACACGACCAACGATCAATAATTCCCGCGTAGCGTAAACGTATCTCAATCATTTTTCGACGAGCCCGGAGTTCTTTGGCAATCATTGCCTCTTTTTTTCTCTGGGCAAGCTTGTCTTTGGTGTAGTGACCATGCTTGATATTTGACTTCGCAATGATTGCTTTGCCCTCATTGGTCTTTGGGCCGATGGAAGCACCCCCATGAAGCCGGCAGCGCCCTTTTTGTTTGTCAGCAGGTCGTTGGCAGGGTGACCCGGATCTTGTTTTTGCTCCGCATTTCTGTCCCGGCCACTCAGGCCCAAAACGCCATTCCAGGCCAATCCTAACATTAACTTTTGCTATCATTTTAGCTGCCCCGACGATGAGGTATTATTATACCGTAAAAAGATGATAAAGCATATGAGGCAGCGCACTAGGTGACATGCAATTTGATAAAACTAACCGGTGTGACAACTAAGAATAGCATTTTGACTTTATAACGGCATACCCAGATCTCATCTATTGAACTATCTTGGAACAGGACCAGATAAAAATTATCAAGAAATAACTTTCAGGGCAGTAGCAGCATTGAGTGAGAAGACAGATAAACCGCGCGATCTAATCGACCACTACATGCACCTGACCAAGACGGTGCTCCCGTCAATGGCACGCAGCGGTGAGTGTGATTGGCCTGTGCGTGAAGATCACTGTTTCCAGCGCATCGTATTAGACACAATTTGCAGCGGTGTTTGGTACGAGCATTTGGACCGCCCTGCTTACAAGCACCTCACAAACGATCAAGCAAAGCGTGCAGTAGAATTGTGCCAAAATATTGCAAGTGGGCAGGCAGATCGCAAACAGCTAAACCAGCAATCCCTGATCTGGCGTGGGAAGCGATGAGGGCCTAACTAAAGATATTCTTAGGGCTAAGCAATAACTAGATAAGTTGTAGGGATGACTGACAAAACTAAACTTGATGTCCTTCAAAGTAACGCAACGGATGTTTGTGTAATAGAGTCTAATAGCCCGAACCATTACAAGCAGCTAAAAACAGAAGTAACGTTCCAGCAAGCCCTATCCATACAATGCGAATTGCTAAGTCTGGCTTCTGTATACGTTTTGTTTCGATAATGGCATTTGGATGCGAATAGTTTATTTTCACAGTCGATATATAGTACCTAAAAGAAAAAAATACAATATATGTTGTAGTTTTGGCACATAAAGTGCAATGAGTGATTGCCATCCAAAAGGCTCATCAGTTTCACGACTGGTGGGCTTTTTCCGATTCAATGTAGTCACGTAGGAACTGTCTTGCGCCAGCTATGTCTGGATTGTCATTTACATCACTCAAAATAAAACCGTTTTATCTTTATGGTTGAATATTGAGTTCGATATTAGCGAGATTTGGAGGTTTTGGGAGCAGAACACCTTATTGAATGAAAATTTTATCAAAAAATTAAGGTGGACAGAAAGGTGGTCAGGAAATATAAAAATTTCTTAATTTACTGATTTATATAATTTTTTTAAATAAAATGGTGCCCGGGGGCAAGTTCGATGCCTATGTCAGGCAAGTTCAAGTCTAAAAACTCCCGCTATTCGGCGATTTTATAGGATTATCTCAGGTCATCCAAGCACAAAACTTGTCTACAACCTTGTCTACAGCCAAGGACCATGGATCGTGGACCACGGACCGGGGTTACTG
>CAJWEI010000063.1 GCA_913031285.1 uncultured Alphaproteobacteria bacterium
GACGCATCTCTGTCTCGATATTGATGCCCAGCTTGTGGCCCCAGTAAATCACAATCACCATCAGACTCGCGTTTACTAGGTAAATGACTAGCAATCCAACTGCAGCCCATAGTGTCAGTGCCAGATTGCCGCTGGGCAGCAACACATCAATGAACCCTTTAATCGCAAGTGGGAAGACCAACTCAAGCAGCCCCGAAACCACGGCGCAGCCAAAATCGAGAAAGAACAAAGCTTTCCAAGGTCGGTAGTACTCAAAGAACTGTCGTAGTGGCATCGTCAACTTGACGACCCCCTTAAAGGCTCTGTGAAATCTAATTCAGTATCTTCAAGAGCATTCATTCGGTTAATAGTCCAATTTCAGACCATAATCTGTAGAACTTTTCTCGCCTCCATCACTAATACCTAAGCCATTGTCTAGCATCATTTCAATTATCTCAATTTGAAGTTCAGCTTTTGCACTTGGGGTAGAAATATTAGGTATCAACAGTTGAACAGTTCTGTAGATTTCTTCCAATAGACGCTCCTTATTCGAAATATCTATTAAATGACTCATTTGATACTCCTTAGTTGAGACCAACATATACCCTCGAAACCGGCCAAACAACAGCAACAAAAACGGTCGACCTTTAGGCCCACTTTTGAAAGACTCGAATGGTATGCCCCATTAAAGGTTTTATTTGTTTGCGCTCAAAAAAGACTTGAAATGAGAATTATTAATTTTTAGAACTTTTTTTGGTTATTTAATCACCAACTTGTGCGCCTTGGTATTCCGCCTAAAGCACTAAAGCGGAGGGACAGAAAATGTCTACCAAGCACACGTCATTCATTCCTAACTCACCTGATGCGCATTCTTACCAGCACCTATACGAGGTAGTAACTCTGCCGGAATTACCAATGGGTAGAGATTTAATACGATATTAAAATATTATTAAATTAGTTTATTAAGCTAACATTATGGTAATACTGTTAGACAAAGTAGTAATCATACCAGTTTTGTAGAATTGGCCCAGAGATTTTATTAGGATAAGTAAGAAACACTGTTCACTCCTGAAAAGAACTTTTACAAACTTTGTTAAATTAATTTAGGGAGGATAGTCTGAATACCCGTCCGATAGACAAGACTATCCACTGAAACATTAATTATTGCAAAAAGAGTGACATACTAGTGGTTTGTAATAAGATATTTAAAATAGCGTCTTAGAGAAATCATAGGGATAGGACAATAAATGACAAATCTCACTCAAGTTTTTGATGGGCATAACGACACGCTTTTAAAGCTTGAAATCGCAGCTCGACATGGAAGACCAGTCAATTTCTCTGAGCGTCTTGATGGCTTAGATATTGATTTACCCAAAGCGCGCGAGGGTGGCTTTGCAGGTGGTCTATTTGCCATGTTCACGCCATCGTATATAGAAGACTTTAATCATAAATACGATCATAATGACCCCAAAAATTTTCTGCCCGTCGATCAAAAAAAAGCTCTAGATTTCACACTGGCTATGTTCTCACGCCTTCGAAGATTGGCTAGAAATATTCCAGACACTCTAGCAATTTGTAGTAATGCTGAGGAAGTCAGGCGAACAATTGCACAAGGCCGCATCGCTGCTGTACCTCATGTGGAAGGTGCTGAATGCATTGATTTGGATTTTAACTCTCTTGAAATTTTACATGCTGCGGGTTTGCGGTCCCTTGGTTTGGTTTGGTCACGGCCTAACGCATTTGGTTACGGAGCGCCAATGGTCTATCAACCCGAACTCTCCTTGGGCAAAGGGCTTACATCGGCAGGCAAAAAACTAGTATCGAAATGTGAAGATTTGAACATTATAATTGATTTGTCACATCTTACGGAGGCTGGGTTTTGGGATGTGGCTAAGATCACTAGTCGACCTCTGGTCGCAACCCATTCCAATGCGCATTCTTTGTCCCCAAGCGCCCGGAACTTGACCGATAGACAGTTAGAGGCGATTGCTGAAAGTGTCGGCATTGTTGGGCTTAACTTTCATGTCGGTTTTTTGAATGCGCTATGCGACGAGACAGCAGACGCATCTCTTGACCAAATGATCCGGCACCTAGATCACTTGATAGGTATCTTGGGTGAGGATGGTGTCGCCCTTGGATCTGATTTTGACGGCTGCGTTCTTCCTAGCGAAATCGGCAATTCGGGCGGACTTCCTAACCTGATTTCTGCGATGCGCGCGTCTGGATTTGGTGAGATCCTGATAGACAAGATATGTCGAGATAATTGGCTTGATGTGATGGAACGATCTTCGGTTGGATTTTAATTGAGGTTAGCCCATTGCAATGACAAAAGCAGGTTTTTGACCTGATAAGTTCTGCCGGTTTCCAGAATATGGCCTGCGTTTGCAATATTTTAGGTAGGAGTTTTTGCTTCAAAGGTTTTTTGATAGAATTACATGCAGTTTTATAGTATATTTATAGAAACTCTCTGCCTCAGTTTAATATTATTTTAATAAAGATTTGATATCCAAATCAGGGTCACTTGATTGCGCTTATTAGATCCTCTCACCTCAGAAAAACCTCTGTAAGTATAAGCTTCTTTATAGAGATTTTATTTATTTAGAATAGATTGAGGTTCAGGCATGCCAAAGAAATCTTAGTGGTTGGATTGGCAAAAATTGCAGGTGGAGGATTACATTTCCTTACCGACAAATATAAAATTCTTGACCAAAATTTTAAAATCGCAGACAATCGGCATAATACAGGTAAAGCGCTTAGCGTTTAAAAACAACGAAGTACAGCACTTAATTAGTGGAGGCAAAGTGCTCGCAACAATGGAGATAAAATCATGAAAAATATTATGATCCGTATTACGGAATGGGTTATTGCAATTACTGCTACTCTATCCTTGAGCTTTGCTGTTAATGCGGAAACCCCAAAAAACACATTTATTATGGCGAAGGATATAAGTGATATAATCACACTTGATCCAGCTGAAGTATTTGAATTCACTGGTGGCGAAATGATAGCAAATATCTATGACCGCCTGATGATGTATGAGCCTGAAGATTTAACGACACTGGTTGGAGGGGTAGCCGAAAGTTGGGATACTTCAAGTGACGGGAAAAGCGTAACCTTTACCATCCGCTCAGGAATGACCTTTCACTCGGGGAACCCAGTGCGTGCAGAAGACGTGGTCTTTAGCTTAAGGCGGGTAGTAAAACTCAACAAAACACCATCTTTCATAATTACACAATTTGGTTGGAATGCTGATAATGTTGACCAACTAGTTGTATTAGATGGAGATAAAGCAAAGATTACCATCACTGAAGAATTTTCACCTGCGCTTGTCCTGAATGCTCTATCAGCAGGCATCGCATCTATCGTAGATAAAAAGGAAGTAATGGCTCATGAAGTCGATGGCGATATGGGCTATGGATGGTTAAAGTCCAACAGTGCTGGTTCTGGAGCCTTCTCGTTGCAAGCCTGGAAAGCCAACGAACTTGTATCTTTGAAAGCTAATCCTTCCTATCGTCACGGGACCCCAGGAGTTGAGAGAGTGATTGTGCGGCATGTTGCAGAGCCTTCGGCACAAAGATTGCTGGTCGAAAAGGGTGATATTGATCTTGCTCGCAACCTGACACCAGATCAAGTCGAAGGTCTAACTGGCAACACCGATCTTAAGGTTCAATCAGATCCAAAAGGCGCTCTGATGTATATGGCAGCCAATGCAGCAGACCCTATACTCGGAAATTCTAAAGTTGCTCTAGCTTTACGGTATCTTGTTGACTACGAAGGTATGGTCAATAGCTTCCTAAAAGGCCAATACAATATACATCAAGCTGCATGGCCATCGGGGCTTTGGGGAGCCTACAACGAAACACCATTTTCTTTAGATGTTGGAAAGGCGAAGGAGCTCCTTGCAGAGGCTGGTTATGCAGATGGGTTTGAAATATCTATAGACACATTAAATGCATCTCCTTTCCCAGAAGTAGCGCAGTCTATTCAGGCGACCCTTGCGCAAGCAGGTATAAAAGCAAGTATAACAACCGCCGAGGGGAAAACTCTATGGCCGATGTACAGAGCGCGTAAACATCAACTTATATTGGCTCGTTGGTCGCCAGATTATACCGATCCACATTCTAACCTAGATGCCTTTGCGCGAAATCCAGATAACCGTCTTGAGGCAAAATTAACCGGAGTCCTAGCATGGAGAAATGCATGGCAAAAAGACGAAATGAATGCCATGGTTGATTCAGCAAGGAACGAAGGAGATCTTGATACTCGTGAAAAACTTTATCACGAAATTCAAGCTAGCCTACAAATGGATTCACCATATGTAGTAATGTTCCAGCAGACAGAGGCTTCTGTGCTCAGAAAAGAAGTAAAGGATTATGTTTCAGGATCTCTTTTTGATCTTATTTTCTACCGCAACATAAACAAATAGGCAGCTTTTTTGATGCAACTAACAAAGACGGTAGCGGCGCGTACTTTTGCGTCGCTGTCGAGCCAATTAAGAGTTTTAAGTAGTGTAGCTGTAACTTTATTACTCACATTTATTGGATTGACTTCAGTCACATTTACAATTGGCCGGGTAATGCCCGCCGACCCTGTCTTAGCGGTTATAGGCGATCGAGCACCGCAAGCTGCCTACGATCGTGTTTATAAAGAAATGGGCCTTGATCGACCAATTTATGAGCAGTATTATCGCTATCTGGGAGAGCTTTCTCGGGGTGATCTTGGAACATCTATCATGACGTCCCAACCAGTCTTAGAGGATATAAAAAGGTTTTTTCCAGCAACACTGGAATTGTCCACAATTGCGACGCTCATTGGGGTACTTCTGGGTGTTCCTATGGGAGTTTTAGCAGCGGTTAATCAAGGTCGCTTGCTCGACCATTTCGTTCGGATTTTTGGGCTAATTGGGTATTCAGTGCCAGTTTTCTGGCTAGGCATGGTAGGCCTTTTGGTTTTTTATGGTAAATTAGATTGGGTTGCTGGTCCTGGTCGTATTGACGTATACTATGATGGGATTGTTGAAACAGTAACAGGCTTCATTCTCATTGATGCTGCAATAGCTGGAGAATGGGACATTTTTCATAATGCTGTCTCGCACTTAATTTTGCCATCAATACTTTTGGGTTCTTTTGCGCTTGCTTATATTGCACGCATGACTCGGAGTTTTATGCTGGACCAGCTGAATCAGGAGTATATCCTTACAGCAAGGGTAAAAGGCGCCAGTGAAACATCGGTAATATGGCGTCACGCATTCCGTAATGTATTGGTGCAGCTGATTACTATTGTCGGATTGACCTATGCCTCTCTGTTGGAAGGATCTGTTCTAACTGAGACCGTATTTTCCTGGCCAGGGATTGGGCAGTATATAACTACGTCCCTTTTCAATGCCGATATGAATGCAGTTCTGGGCGGAACGGTGGTAGTCGGAATATGTTTTGTAGGCATAAACATGCTATCTGACCTTCTTTATAAAACTGTAGATCCAAGGGCACGATCGTGACGCTGGATAATAAACCTTTAGATGAGATTGGCTTGAAAGCTTGGTTGTTAGCTGTGGCTCCAAAATCGCCTGCTCAGGCTAGGTGCCAGCGGGCATATTTGGCATGGAGGTCATTTAGATCGAATCCAATTGGAATGATTGGCCTCTGTATCGTAAGTGGACTAATAATAGTGGCTGTTTTGGCGCCCATCCTTACCAGTGGTACAGGATTGGAACCCAACCTTGGAAACAGACTCCAGCCTTTTAGTTGGGATCATTGGTTTGGTACTGACCAACTGGGTAGAGACATCTATGACAGGATTGTCTGGGGTTCAAGAATTACGCTCTACATAGTAGGTCTTGTGTCAATTATCGTAGTTCCAATAGGATTAGCTATTGGAACTGTAGCAGGCTATCTTGGAGGCTGGGTTGATAACTTTTTAATGCGCATAACGGATATTTTTTTGGCCTTTCCACGATTGATCCTAGCATTGGCTCTGGTTGCTGCACTAGGGTCCGGGATAGAGAATGCAGTGCTTGCCATTGCTCTTACTACATGGTCACCTTATGCTAGAATCGCACGCGCAGAGGTTTTGTCAATCCGGAAAGCTGAATTTATTCTTGCTGCACAGTCACAGGGCGCATCCTCAGCACGAATTTTGCTACGGCATGTGGTTCCAATGTGTTTGCCATCAATAATTGTGAGACTTACATTAGACATGGCTGGAATAATATTGACGGCTGCAGGATTAGGCTTTTTGGGACTTGGCGCACAACCGCCACTGCCTGAATGGGGAGCTATGATATCGACGGGACGCCAATTTCTTTTAGATCAGTGGTGGGTTCCAACAGTCCCAGGCATCGCTATATTTGTGGTTAGCCTTGGGTTTTGCCTACTTGGTGACGGATTGCGGGATACACTCGATCCAAAGGCTTCCGACCGATGACACCTTTGTTAAGAGTAAAAGACCTTAGCGTTACTTTTGATACGCCACGCGGTCCGGTGCAGGCGGTGCGTGATGTAAGCTTTGACTTGGGTCACGAGCGTTTGGGGATAGTAGGCGAGTCAGGTTCAGGGAAGTCTCAAACTGGCAGGGCTATTCTGAAACTTATAGCTGGAAATGGTCAAGTTGAGGCAGGTTGTATTGAGTTTGACGGAATGGACATAATTGGTGCTTCAGAGCGAGATATGCGCTTAATAAGGGGAGCGCGGATTTCGATGATTATGCAAGACCCACGGTATTCATTAAATCCGGTGGTAAAAGTTGGGGAACAGATTGCCGAAGCTTATCGTATTCACAGCAGGGTATCTGCAAAGGAAGCGCATAAAAAAGCATTAGATATGCTTGAAATTGTTCAGATCCGAGACCATGAAAAAGTATATTCTCTTTATCCTCACGAAGTATCTGGGGGGATGGGGCAACGGATAATGATTGCAATGATGCTTATTCCGGATCCAGATATTATTATCGCTGATGAACCGACTTCGGCACTTGATGTGACAGTGCAGATGCAAGTTTTAGGATTACTTGATGACATGGTTAGCAAACGAGGAATGGGGCTGATACTAATCAGTCACGATCTTGGCCTTGTTTCGTCGTTTTGTGACCGAGTGGTCGTCATGTATGGTGGTCGTGTTATGGAAGTTCTCGAAGCCAATAAATTGCATGAGGCTCAGCACCCGTATACGAAAGGATTAATGAATTGTGCTCCTCGATTGAAAGATCGTCAGACGGTTTTGCCAATATTGCAGCGCGATCCCAGTTGGTTAACCGATTGAAGGTGTAAATATGATCCGAGTTCAAGATCTCAGAGTCACATTTGGAAAAGGTAAGACGTTATTCCATGCGGTACAAGGTGTCTCTTTTGAGATTAAGGCAGGAGAGGCATACGGCCTAGTCGGCGAGTCGGGGTCGGGTAAATCTACAATCCTGAGAGCAATTTCTAGGCTTACAGCCGACTGGAGGGGAATAATAGAAATTGATTCTGTCCCGCTCAGCCATCGGCGAGATAAATCTACTGCTCGCAAGATGCAGATGGTTTTTCAGGATCCATATGGATCGCTTCACCCTAGGCATACTGTCAATGATATTCTAAAGGAACCCTTAGAGATTCACCGGGTTAATAACCGCGATAGCCGAATTCTACAGGCGTTGTCTGATGTTGGGCTTAGTATTGATTTGAGGTTTCGTTACCCTTACCAGATATCTGGAGGTCAGAGGCAACGTGTTGCAATCGCTCGAGCACTTATTTTGCAACCCGAAATTCTGCTTTTAGATGAGCCAACCTCCGCTTTAGATGTGTCCGTACAGGCTGAAATACTTAACCTTTTGACAGCGCTTCGCCGCCACCATGACCTAACCTATTTAATGGTAAGCCACGATTTGGCTGTGGTAGGGCACATGTGTGATAGGATTGCCGTTATGAACCGCGGTAAATTTGTTGAAGAAATAAGTGCCGCACAATTACGCGACGCAGAGCCTGAAGACGCTTATACCAGACAGCTGATTTCTGCTAGTGGTAAGTATGACAGAGAAACTGCCAAGTCTTTCGTGAGTTTTGATTAATGGTAGGCAGTTCTTATATCCAGAAAAAATTATTACGAGATCATTCCCTCAGAGCTAGAGCCGAAAAAGTGATTCCTGGTGGCATGTGGGGCCATATGTCAGTTAAAGCATTACCTGAAGGATATCCTCAGTATTTTTCAAATGCAAAAGGATCTTGCCTAACTGATGTAGATGGAAACAAGTATATCGATTTTATGTGTGGTTATGGACCAATTATACTGGGACATAAAGATGAGGACGTCGATACTGCATTCGTCGAGCAATTAAGAGAAATTGACTTAGCCAATGGACCTAGCGAAAAGTTAATCGATTTGGCGGAACTTATGGTGGATATAATCCCAGCAGCAGATTGGGCGATGTTTTCTAAAAATGGTACAGATGCCACCACAGCTTGCGTTATGATAGCTCGATCAAAAACGGGCCGACGTAAAATTGCTGTTGCTCGGGGAGCATATCACGGTGCGGCCCCTTGGTGCACGCCACGTTTAGCGGGAACCACGCCAGAAGATCGTTCACATCTCGTTTACTTTAATTATAATGATATCAATTCGCTGGAGGCAGCAGTAAGCTCTGTTGGAGATGACCTGGCAGGTATTCTGGTTTCAGCTTTTCGGCATGATACTCGGGTCGATCAAGAGCTCCCGTCCCCAAATTTTGCACGTGCGGTACGCGAAATTGCGAATCGAACCGAAGCAGCCCTTATTCTTGATGATGTTCGAGCGGGGTTTCGTATAAATTTGGGGGGTAGTTGGGAGCCATTAGGAATTCACCCTGACCTATCCGCTTGGAGTAAAGCTCTTGGGAACGGTTTTCCCATTGCGTCAGTAACTGGAAAAGATGTATACCGAAACGCTGCCCAGCAGGTTTTTGTCACTGGATCTTTTTGGTGTGGTGCTGCAGCAATGGCTGCTGCACATGCTACAATCTTAAAATTAATTCGTATGGATGCAATCTCGCACATGGAGATATTGGGTAATATGCTGCGCGACGGAATACGGGAACAAGCCTCGCAGCTCGGTATAAAAGTGCGCCAAACAGGGCCTGTGCAAATGCCACAGATATTGTTTCACGAAGATCCTGAATTTCGTCTTGGCAATCTTTTCTGTATTACCGCGCTTAAACATGGAGTTTACCTTCATCCCTGGCATAATATGTTTCTATCAGCGGCACATTCAGAAACTGACATTGAGCTAGCCCTCACGGCAACCCAGCATGGCCTTGAGGCAGTGGCAGCGGCGAACTAGATCTTGAGAAGTGCAAACAGCAGTTGCCTACCTGAAATGATTATCGGGTTCAGTATTATAGAAATAACAAAATATTTTATATATAATGTGATCAGTCTAAGGCAATAAATTATAGATTAATTTTGTTCACGGGATAGGTCATAAGATTTAAATCCAATCGATTAAAACAATTAAATCCACTGATGATCTACCCTTTGCAGATTATCGAACGCACTTCAAATCGATGCGTTGGCTCCCTTATTTAATTTCCAATAAGTCCGATATTGATGAGAATAGATGTTGGGCTGATAACCCATATTTATTGAACAAATATGGTGTGGACCCCCCTTCGGCAAAAGTATCCATTATGCCAAGTCTTTTGAATTTAACACTAGTATTGGCCTGCCTCTCGGCGAGGGCTTCTGATATAGCCGAGCCAAGGCCACCGATTATTGAATGATTTTCGGCGCTAATAGCCACTCCCGTGCGAGTTGCATGTTCTATCACGAAATCTGTATCAAAAGGCTTTAATGTATGCATATTTGCAACTGCTATACTTATTCCAACTTTTTCAAAAAGCCTTGCCGCTTCTAGTGCTTCCGCAACCATATGTCCACAGGCAAAAATAACAGCGTCATTACCATTACTTAACATCTGCCCTTTACCAAGCTCTATTTTATGTTCAATTTTGGCAGTACTGATAGTTTCTGTTGCTTTATGCATACGAAGGTAAACTGGGCCATCGATTGAGGCGGCCGCCCTCAGCGCTGCTGCCATTTGGCTTGGCCCAGAAGGTTCAATTATTGTCATATTAGGCAAAGACCTCATAAGAGCAAAATCGTCAATAGACTGATGAGAAACACCTAATAAAGTCGTCAGTCCGGGTAGGAAGCCAGCCAATTTTACATTCAGCCGGGGATATGCCACTTGCATTGCGACCTGATCAAATGCTCTACGCGTTAAAAAAACGGAAAAACTGTGTACAAAGGGTACATCGCCACACCTGGCCATACCTGCTGCCACACCAATCATATTCGCCTCTGCTATACCTGAGTTAAAAAATCGATCAGGAAATGTATCGCGAAATAAATCGCATTCTGTTGCTGGTGTAAGATCTCCAGTAAAAGCTACTATTTTAGGATTGTTCTTTGCAAGTGTGACCAGCGCATCGCCGTAATAGTTTGGGATGGGAGAGGCTCCAATCTTTTGGGTAAAATCTCCAAGATGAAGGTGGTCACTCATGGTCACAACCTAAAATAGAGAGACATTCAGCTGCCACATCAGCAGGCAAAACCATATTATGGCTCATCTTATTCTCCAAAAATGGGATCCCTTTACCCACTATTGTTTGCGCTAGAATTACGGTCGGTTTATGAAATGTGCATCGCGCTTTTTGAAATGCATCCCCAAGGGCATTGAAATTATGTCCGTCTATGCTCAAAACTTCCCATCCAAAAGCTAAAAACTTATCGTCAATAGGATCCATAATCATCACATTTTGAGTATTACCTTCTACTTGCAGGTTATTACGATCAACAATAAGGCAGATATTATCTAGTTTGTTACTGGCTGCATACATAGCTGCTTCCCAGACTTGCCCTTCCTGTAATTCTCCGTCTCCAAGGATTACATAACTGCGAAAGTTCCGGTTTTGCCTTTTTGCCGACTGGGCAACACCCACTGCCACAGATAACCCTTGACCTAATGACCCACAAGTTGCCTCCACTAAAGCCCCAAGACGTTCTGACACATTTATCTCAAGTTTGGAGCCGTCTTTGGTATATGTTTCAAGTTCAGCATCTTCCAAAAACCCACGCTCGGCTAAAGTGGCATGGAACAGCGCTGAATTATGGGCAGTCGACAGAAATATACGATCGCGTCCTTCCCATGCAGGATCATTTACGTCCATACGAGCTTCCGAAAAATAAAGATAGGTGAAAAGGTCTGCTGCTCCAAGCCCTTGCTGAATATAGCCCTGACCGTTGCGCGCAACCATCCTAACCAAGTTGCACCTGATAGACTTTGCCCACGCTTTTAGGGAAATTTCATTAGCACGATTATAATTATTAACATTTTCCATTATACAATATCCTGCCTGCCTTAGATCTAATTGCAAGAAGTATTTATCACGTTGGCTCCAAATTTAGCATAAAATTATAGCAGGGCTTGTACGAATAAAAACTATCTTTACTGTTAATCAAAGTACGCCCCAAAACAGGTAGTTCACGTTATTAGTTTTTTGCAAATACCAAAAGCCCAAAGTGTGAGTTTTAAAAATGGCGATAAAAAAGTTCATGACGGAAAATTCAAGTTCGTCAAAAAATTTTAGAGCTGCGGATTTAGGCTTGATTTTCCCAGGGAAGAGTGGCGCCTTTAATGCAATCACGGATGTAGCGGGTGTAACAGTCGGCTATAAAACTATTTTAGAGGGTGAGGGAAGATTAGTTGTAGGGCAAGGGCCTGTTAGGACAGGTATAACAGCTATCCTTCCTAGACCTGTTAGCGAGATTTTTAATCCTGTATTTGCCGGATTATTCAGCTTGAATGGTAATGGGGAGTTGACTGGTTCTCACTATATTGAAGAAGTTGGCAAGTTCTGCCTTCCTATAACTATCACAAATACGCATGCCTGTGGAATTGCAAGGGATGCTACCATTAGATGGGCAGAAAAGAGGTTTCCAAAACGTCTAGAAAACATTTTCTTACTACCTGTTTCCGCTGAGACATATGACGGCTTTCTCAATGACATAAATGGATCGCATATCAGCGCAAAATATGTTGAAGAAGCGATCGACGAGGCTGTTTCTGGCGAAATTGAGGAAGGCAGTGTTGGCGGTGGCACTGGTATGAAATCTTTTGAGTTCAAGTCTGGATCAGGCACTGCATCGCGAGTGGTAAAATACGATGATGCCGAATATACAGTGGGTATATTTGTACAAGCTAATTTTGGCTCTAGAACTGATTTGAACGTCCTTGGAGTACCAGTTGGACTGCAACTTTCCAAGCCCAAAATGATATGTAATTCTGGTGAAGCTGGTTCAAGCTCAATTATAGTGGTCATTGCCACTGATGCTCCTTTATTGCCCCACCAATTGAAAAGAATCGCGCGTCGAGCAACATTTGGGGTTGGAAAAACAGGAGGGTTTGCGAGGCATGGATCAGGAGATATTTTTCTAGCCTTTTCTACTGGGAGCGATTCAAAAAATGTACATAAACGTGGAAAAGTTCGAACAACCCAATATATTCCTGACGAAGATCTAGACGACTTTTTTGAAGCAGTTATTCAAGCGACTGAGGAGTCAATTCTGAATAGTTTAGTATCCAATAAAAGTATGTCCGGGCGTGACTTCAACTTCGTTCCAAAGATTCCAACTGATAGACTCGTAGAGATAGTGAACCAATCCCATCGATTATTTAGAGCTGAAAGCAAGACTTAAATTCAATACCATAAAAAAACTTTAATACCCCAACAACGTCATAAAAAGCTTTAGCTTTGTCTGGGCGCCACGAGACTAAAGAGCTAAAGCATTGGAATTATTTATTTTATTTTACACCATTTCCAATTACTGCGCTTAATGCTCTATGGCCTAGTCTTGAAGTAGTGGAATGAAACTTGATTGGTTATAACGGCATAGCCACTTGCCGGGCATATTGTGAACAATCAAGTTTATAATGACAGTGTCCGCGCACCATTTGACAGCAGAAGAGCTAATGCTTTTTATATAGAGTTATATCCTTTGCCAAGCTACGTTCGCCCGGGGGTTTTTGAGCTAACGCGATAAAACTACACCTTCAATGTTAGTAGAATAACAGATGAAGTTCTGCCACTATAATCACCCAGCGCCTTACTTGCAGATCAACAAGCAGACTGAAGTAGTAAACAATCCAACGCAATCACTTTTCTTTCCGTATTTGATCTTCCGTTTTTTAATTTTACGGCAGCACCAATTCGAAGTGGGAAGGTCATAGCCTTTAGAACTCTAAAGCTACAGTTGGAAAGTTCAGCGTTAAGAACATCAGAACGCCTTTACCTAAATTTTAAATTGATTAATCTAAAGTACATTAAGCAAATTTTTAAGAGGCCAAAATAAATGCCAGAATTCATGATTTCAGCACCACAACCCGAAGCTGTTGAGGCTGGCCTAGATATATTCAAACGTGGCGGGAATGTCGTTGATGCCGCCATAGCAGCAGCAATGGTTCAAACAGTTGTAGATCCACAAATGTGTGGAATAGCTGGCTTTGGCTCTATGCAACTACTCTTAAAAGAGAGAAAAGAACATCTATTCATTGATTTTCATGGCAAAGCGCCGAAGGCGGTTTCACAGGACATGTGGGAAAGCCTTGTAGATCGCGAATGCGACGATGGATTTGGGTTTGTCCTTAAGGACAAAGTGAATGAAATCGGCTATAAGTCAATGACTACACCAATGACACTGAAAGCTTTTGATAAAGCGGTGCAATCATATGGTAGGTTGTCGCTTGAACACATTATGCAGCCAGCAATTAATTACTGTTTTGATGGTTTTCAAGTTCGCCCTGCTGTTCATCGTTTCTGGTTACAACCCGCTCAAGCAGGCCGGATTGAGCGGGTTGAAGTAATAAAAAAGTTTAAAACTGCGCGTGATATTTATTTGAAAAATGACAAACTATTGAATGTTGGTGATAATTTGAAAAATCTAGATATGGGCAGGCTCTACGAAAAAATTGCCAACGAGGGTGTCGATATATTTTACAAGGGGGATGTTGCCGAGATTATTGACGCTGATATGAAGGCAAATGGTGGTCTTATTACAAAAGCAGATCTAGCTGATTGTGAGCCAAACCTAACAGCCCCGCTTCTAGGAACCTATCGTGATTATGAAATTGCGACAAATCAAATGCCTGGTGGTGGTTTGATGATAATAGAGATGTTGAATATTCTTGAAAATTTTGATCTAAAGTCAATGGGTCATAATTCTGCAGAATATATAGCTTGTGTTGCTGAGGCAATGAAATGCGCTACGATCGATAAGGACACTTTGATGGGGGACCAAAATTATTTAGATGTTCCTGTCAAAAAATTGTCGAGCAAAGGTTATGCCGCAACAATAGCTAGTAAAATTTTCACTGGAGAAAAATTCGATGTCCCTAGAGTGAACTCGGGAATGCAGGAAAGTAAAGAAACCACTCACTTAGTAGCTGCGGATAAAAAAGGAAATATTGTTAACCTAACTCATTCACTCGGTTCTAGTTCTGGAGTTATCACAGAAGGGCTAGGCTTTATGTACAACAACTGCATGATGGTTTTCGACCCAAGACCTGGAAAACCCGGTTCATTAGCTCCTGGAAAGTCCCGCTTTACAGCTATGTGTCCAACTGTAATTTCGCACAACGGTGAACCAAAGTTGGCTTTGGGCGCACCTGGTGGCACGACGATAACGATGGGAGTTCTTCAAACAATTTTAAATGTTGTCGATTTTAATATGAACGCACAACATGCGGTTACAGCCCCTCGTTTCTGCGCTACTTCGAACCTATTGGAGTTGACGAACCGAATTTTCCGATCTGTTGAAGCAGAATTGATTGCTAAAAATTACGCCACAATCAGATATCCGTCTAGCTATATAACTCCGTTGGTGCATGCAATTCGCTTTGCAAATGGCACCATGGATGGAGGCGCAGATCCTGCAGGGGACGGTATGTTCGCGTCGGTTTAAATTCTCTTTTTATAGCCTTAATTCTGAAATTTCTTGGGCGAAATGTAATTAAAAATTAGCTTTAGTGCCATCGTGAATTGATCATTCAGGCTTGTTAATTTCTCGATGGATTGAAGGGAAGGAAGAAAAAATATTATGCTTGCAACAATCCAAGCCTAAATATCGGAAAGCGCACCAATTCAAGGTGCTTCGTCAATCAAAAGTTCAATCCTGTTGAGACCAGTCAAGTCAGGATAGGCACGATAACCGTAATACAAATAATGGCACTGTCAGAGGAAAACCCTAAACACCCATGATGCCATGGATCTACATAAGTCAATTCGAAAAACCGTTAGCTATCAATGATAGAGAAATTCCGGCTCTGTGTGTGGGTGAGCAAATAGTTTTCCACTAACATTGCCCAGATGCGGCATCATCCCGAAGAATACTTTCATTTGGCTAAAGTTGAGTAAGTAAGGATGCCGAAGTCCAGTGCATTTGAGTTTGGAACAAATTTTAACTTGGTCATGAAGGATTTCACTGCTTTACGCAGACAATGTTTCCGATAAAGATGCAAGTTCACGTCACAATCGGTTTTTTTAAGTAGGAGTCCAATAGGAGCTTAGTGTTTCTGATCTGGACGAGTGAATTGAGCGCGGCACTATTTGGATTACTGGTATCTTTACGGATGCTGTTTTCTGCGGCTAGGTTTTGTGGATAATGAGGAACTAGTTTTAAAGGAGATGACTTATGCGGCCAATACTCTTAGCACTTTTGACGCTTCTACCATTGTCATTTTTAGGCGCATCTAAATCATTGGCTAATGATTTAGTGATTGATATGACAGTCAATGATACCTTCAGTATGAAAGTGGCCCAAGTAGATATTGGCCAAACCATTACATGGCTTCCTAAAGCTAAAGGTCATAATATTGAGTTTGCTAAGGGTCCAGCTGGAGTAACTCTTCCATCAAAGTCCAAACTATCCAAGCAAGTGTCAGTCAAATTTACGGAGACTGGTGTGTATTTGTATTGGTGCAGACCCCACAAAGACACGGGTATGCTGGGTCTGGTGGTAGTTGGAAACGACGTGAGTAACCTGTCTGAAATTGCGAAAGTTAAAATCTCAAGACAAAGCGACTCCGTTTTGGAGGCTTTGATTGCCTCTTTGAATTAATGACGGCCAAACTATGTTTAGCAACCCCATGCGCATCGCTTTGATAACAATGGCGAATATAGTTACTCTTGGTACGTAGGCGGGGCTTTACGCTACGTATGATTTTTTACTACAAGTGGAGTGACTTTAAGATTATGCTAAATATGAAATTTTTGAGGAAGTGAGAAAATGGCGATAATAGTAAAAAGTAGCATCAAGATAACTAAAGGGTTTGATACTTGGCAAAAAATGGTGAAGTCTCAAGACGAAAAACTGAAAGAACTTGGCATAAAGTTTCTATTTGCGGGTACCGAAAAAGATGATCCTAATCAACTTCATGCTATTATGATGTTTCCAAGTATGGAAACTCTTCAAGCCTTTGGTGCTGATCAAGAACTTACTGAAATAAGAAGACAAGCCGGTGCAGTGATTGAAAGCGGTGTCATGACCCCAATTTCTGGTGATTACTTTACCAACTATCCAGATGCCTTTATCAAACACTAAACTGTTTTAAGGTAATAATGCAGGGCGGAAGTTGAAGCTTAGAACTGTCGTGAGAATGAAACTCCACCCTCAGTTGGGACGCCGTATTCCAGAAAGGTCAAAATCCTTACTAAGAAATAATTTCAGCTGTTTACTTTCCCAGTCTTCAAAAACCCACGGGCCAGCTGTTTCCAGAAATTTATTTGGTAAGTAGACAAATGAGTTCAATAGTGATCCATCTTCCGCTGATACAGTACGGGTTTTTCGGGAGTAATTTACGCCCTCAAATTGATCTAAAATGGATAAGTCCATATCGGTAAGGCCACTCACCAAAACATCTGAGACAATCTGTTTCTTTCCAGCAGTAATTAACGTTGGATAATATGTTTCTGCCACCGTCATAACAGCATAACCATGTAAAGAGGCTTTTTTTACTATAACTCCCGATTTATGACCTAAAATTTTTTCTCGGACAAAACTTGAGATTAGGGTCCCATAGCAGAAAAGTGATAACTCGGCCAAATTCTTGAATGCCCCTGTTTCTTACAAGCTGTTTTCAATGCCTGTAATCCACGTTCCAGGCATTCTGTTGTCAAATGCGATTTATTTAGCATAAATCTCTAAACTGTCTAGATATGTTAGCTCCTATCTTAACTCCATTTCTGTAGTGCGATAGTCGAATTTCTGGATAATTACTTTTCACTGCTTATGGATTAGATGCGCTCAATCCTTTCAACAATTTCAGTTGTGCGTGCGTGGCTGGCGCGAGGCAGAGCTTGTGATACATATAAAACACTTATGTTTTTGATGCTCATAAAATTTAACCAAAAGCAGTTTTGAAAATTTTAGAGTTTAAGTAGCTGATTAGTGATTTAGAAAATATTAATTCCTTGGCAGTGACTCCTTGACTTTTGTACCTTGCTAAAATTTTTTACGAGAAAAGGAGATATGTTATGAAAGCTTTAGCGGCAAGTGCGTTTGTTTTGATCATGACGACGAACAGTTCTTTCGCTGGGGGCGAAAGATTTACCTACATGAAGAATAAAGTTAATCTGCAAGCCATGTCTTGCGCAGCAGGCTATACTTGGAACGAAGATGCCGACGAGTGCGTTCAAGACGCAAACGCTTAAATTAGAGGTTTGGTTGGGCGATCAACCCATCCGCATAGACATCCTTTAACGCAGTGAGGGCTTCGCTCTCAATACTACTCGCACCATTTATAGTACGTGGGCCGCAGGATGCATGGTCTTACTATATCTGCCTCAGATATAAAGCCTCATGACCAGAAATTAGCTTTGACCTTAGTAAACAAATTTAATGTATTCGTATCTTTACGCATGTGATTATCTTCAGTTAGGACTGCATACAGAGATATTGGTGTGGCTGGGCTGACCGCTCCGCCCGCTCATTAGACTGATTGATTATGGGACGATACTGAATACTGTTTTTCTGTTCGGAACTTGAAACCCCGTACGCTCGCATAAAGTAAAGTTTTGAAAACGTACTAGCGTAGTCTCCCATTGAGCTTCATTGATATAAACGCTGATGGTTTCTTAAGCCGGCAGTATCGTCGTAACGCTACAAGATAACATAATAAACATGACCACTGTTTGGATTACTCTTTGTAATGGTTAGGCTGTCGAGACCGTTTTCCTCGTCTCCCGTGGAGTATGTTTCTTTGATCCAAGTGCCCCACTCTATCAAGCCCACATCCACCGCTACAACTTTATCTAATCCAATCGTTATTGCGAACACTGCGGCTGCTAAAATTTATTCATCTATTTATCTCTTTTTGGTTATTTTGATGGGAAGGGTATGGTAAAATATGTCAATTATTACGTTGCATAAAGAATTATCTAAATGATAACAGGCGAAAAGATTGGCTCATTTATTGAGCACTACTGCCTAAAACCAGAGAGCGCACAGGTTGCTCAGCTTATGAAGATGATCAAGAAATTAATTCTGGATGTCCATTACAAAACTTATGGTACCAGCGGTATTTATCGTAGTCTTGCTCTTGTATATTTTAAGCCACCCACTCCTAATGTCAGCAAACAATTCTACCAATCGGTATCTTTACGGATGTGGTTCTGTTCGTTTAGGGTTTTAGCGGATTA